>JAIRLT010000125.1 GCA_031259225.1 Prevotellaceae bacterium | reverse complement strand
ACCGGTACACCGGCGCTCGCAGCCGTTGATACCACTCTAACTGATGTGCTTGCACCGGTAGCCGTTGATACCACTTTAACCGGTACGCCGACGCTCGCAGCCGTTGATACTACTTTAACCGATACACTTGCGCTTGCTGTTGTTGATACTACTTTAACCGGCATGCCGGCGCTCGCAGCCATTGATACTACTTTAACCGATATGCCGGCGCTTGCTGTTATTGATACGGCTACGCTTGCTGTTCCTGTTCCCGACAGTTCCATTCACAAAATTTTTGCTTATCATAATGTGCGCACATTCCGCACGAACCTGCAAGCCGCCTGCGATTCGTTTGCCTATTCGTCGCTGGATTCGTTGGGGCGCATGTTCGTCCGTCCGGTCATGTGGAACGAAGAACAGCAAATTTCAGCCAATGAAATTCACTTCCTGACCGACCAGAAAGAAATTCTGCGTGCCGATTTTTTACAAGCGGCTTTTATCATCATGCACGAACAGGATACTTTTTACAATCAGGTGAAAGGTCGCGATATTATTGCCTATTTCAAAGATAATGATATTTATTTAGCGGATATTATCGGCGGGGCGCAAACCGTTTACTACCTTCAAGAAGACAGTGTCGTAACAAACGGCAACCTGTCGGAAAGTGTCAACATGCAAGTAGAATTAAAGCAACAGAAGATACAACGCATCAAATATTATTCCCAACCGGTAAAAAGCGACACCTACCCGCTCGACCAACTGCCGCCGGAAAAAACCATATTGAAAGGTTACGAATGGCGTGACGCCGAACGCCCGAAATCACGCTGGGAAATTTGCAGCGAAATACCCCAACCCTCGCGAAGGGCAGAAACGGCAACCTTTTCCAAGCCCACCTTTTCCATTACCGAACGAATTAATAGAGTTAAAAACTAAGAAAATTTAGCTTCAAGAGCATTTTATTTTGCATGGTTGTGCGATGAAATCTTAATGTGGAGAAGGTATAACAAAAATAATGTTTGGAAAATACCTTTATATTTTTAATATTAAATATTTGCCATGTTTTAATCTTTTACACACCTCACAGTGAAACCTGCGTGCCTTCGTTCAGAGGCTATTAGGAACGTCCAAGCTACATCAGTCTCATATATCACATTATCACTTACGATCACTAAACAGACCATGCGATATCTTCTATCTATTTCATCTACATCTACGTTTTCTAATTTCAGGAAACCATATTCAGCACGGGATTTCTGGTAAGCAAGCCCTCCATTGTCACCGATACCGTTCCATTCAGCACCCCATGTGCCTATCAACTTCGTTTGAATAAAATTTTTATCCACCACATTTGTTGAGCTTGCGCCTAACCCTTCAAGCATCAATACAAAATCTCTTTTTGTAGGCATTCGCCATGGCTTCGGGCAAAGTTGAGCAGCATATCGTATCATTGCACACCCAGAAAACAGATCGCCGGCATAACCCGGATTATTTCGGCAATCGGCATAATAAGTACCTGTCAAGCCACCATTAAAACTTGTCTTATTATGACAATTAGTAGCTATTACCGGACGTGACCAGATTTGCGAAATATTATCGCCTACGATTTTAATTTCTGTGCCGGCAGTAAACGAAACCGTTCCTAAGTTTAAGCTATTATTTGTACATCCGGCGGCGGAAGGCTCGACGCAAACGCCGTTCATGTTTTCTACCAACCCCGCCACGCAACCCATTTCATTCGGCTGTTCGTTGAGCGCAGCAGGGAACAATCCGGGTGCGCTGGTGGCGTCGGTAAAGGAAATAATTGTACCGCTAAACGTTGATTGGCTCACGGGTAACGTAGCCCCGTTAATGACAAAAGGCGGCGAGCCACGTAACGTGTAGCTGCTGGTGCTGTGCACAACCACATTGGGCGGGTAGTCGGTAGCATAAGCGCACCAACTGAATTGCATAACACCGGCAGCAAGCGTAAGCGGCACGGTAACCGTTGCGCTGTAATATCCATTTGTACCCTGTAACCAAAAGCCTTTGTCATTGCCGGGTTCAAGTGTAACGGTACTCGCAGAAGAAGAACTCACGGTAGGTGTAGAAGCCACTAATGCACGTGCCCAACCACCCGCAGGCACATTGTTTTCTACTTTGCGGTAATCGACGAATACCCACACTTTGGTGTTGTGCCGGTAGGCGCGTGCGCCTGTCCATGTTACACGGAATTTTACATTTGGCGTACTGGTGTAAGTTGCACTGATAGTTTCCACCTGCACGTTTTGCGCGCTTGCTGCAATGTTTGCAAACATTGCGAAAAGAAAGAAAATTTTTTTCATAATTGTATTTATTAAAAGTTTTTGGTGTCTAATGTCTATAAGCCTAACGTCTATGTTCTATATTTTGCAGCTTTTGGAGATTGTTTTATATACGTACCCACAAACACAAACGACATTTATAAAACAATCCCCTGCTGCAATTTTATTATCATTGCCATTTTTCATCATTTCAGCTTTTATTTATTGGGTGCACTAATAAAAACGAAACGTGAACTCTAATTTATTGTATTTTGAGGTCATGGTACACCTATGTCAAAAATAAACTAAAATCCACGCTTATTGTGGACTCTATCCTTTGACATATTTGGAAATTACCATGTTTCAAAATACAGAATAAAAGTCGACGAATAACATCTACTTTTTATTTACCAAAAAGTAAAGAACGTTAATACGGTTGCAAATATATTACTTTATTTTTTATTTACAAATTTTTTTTTGCTTTCTGTTTGAATTTTCCTCTACCGAAGAATAACCATTCCCTTTGTACAATGCTACCGCGCTTTTTTTGTATCTTTGCAAGTCCTTTTAATTGCTAAAAAATAGAAACAATGAATAAAAAAGTTTTACTGATGATTTTAGACGGGTGGGGCGAAGGCAAGCACAATCATTCCAACGTGATTTTTACGACCGGCGCGCCGAATTTTGAGCGTTTGAAAGCCGCGTATCCGCATGCGCAGTTACTGGCGTGCGGCGAAAATGTGGGGCTTCCCGACGGGCAAATGGGCAACTCCGAAGTCGGTCACCTGAATATCGGCGCAGGTCGCATCGTATATCAGGATTTGGTAAAAATCAACCGGGCTTGCCGCGATAATTCTATTTTGCAAAACGAGGAAATAAAAAAAGTATATTCGTATGTCAAAACCCATAATAAGCAACTGCATTTAATCGGGCTGGTATCCAACGGCGGCGTGCACAGTTCGCTGGAACACCTGTTCAAACTGTGCGAAACCGGTAAGGAATACGCTATTGAAAAATTGTTCGTGCATTGTTTCATGGACGGTCGCGACACCGACCCGCGTAGCGGCAAGGGATTTGTTGAACAACTGGAAACGCAACTGGCAAAAACCACCGGGCGCATCGCCAGCGTTGTAGGGCGTTACTATGCTATGGACAGGGATAAACGTTGGGAGCGCATAGCAGAAGCCTACGATTTACTGGTAAACGGTAAGGGAACGCCTGTAACCGATGCGGCACAGGGGATACAGCAGTCATACGACGCAGGCGTAACCGACGAGTTCATTAAGCCGTTGGTGTGTACCGGCGGCGGAAAGCCGGTAGGAACTATCCAGGAAGGCGATGCGGTAATTTTCTTCAATTTCCGCAACGACCGTGCAAAAGAATTGACCATTGTCCTTTCGCAAGGCGAACTGCTGCAAAGCCTTCAAGCCGATGCAAAAAAACCGGACAGCCCTATGCCGCCGGGAGCCCGCGCGGCGGTTTTGAGAATGAAAACCGTTCCCCTGTATTATTGCACAATGGTTCCTTACGACGATAAATTCAAGGGGCTGCACATCCTTTTCGACAAAGACAATGTGCAAAACACGTTGGGAGAAGTGGTATCGCAAGCCGGTAAAAACCAGTTGCGCATTGCCGAAACCGAAAAGTACGCCCACGTTACCTTCTTTTTCTCCGGCGGACGCGAAGCGGCATTTGCCAATGAAGAGCGCATCCTGGTTGCGTCGCCGAAAGTCGCGACCTATGACCTGCAACCCGAAATGAGCGCCTACGAAGTTACGGAAGCATTGGTAAAAGCATTGCATACGCAAAAATACGATTTGGTGGTATTGAATTTTGCCAACGGCGATATGGTGGGACATACCGGCGTGTATGAAGCTATCAGTAAAGCCGTGAAAGCGGTGGACGAAAATATAGGCGTATTGGTAAAAACCGCCCGGGACAACGGTTACACCGTGCTTATCACCGCCGACCACGGCAATGCCGATTATGCCGAAAACCCCGACGGTTCGCCGAATACCGCCCATTCATTAAATCCCGTTCCCTTCATTGTCGTGGATAACGACATAAAAACCGTGCACAACGGCGTCCTTGCCGACATTGCACCGACCATCCTAAAACTCATGGGCATCCCGCAATCAACGGAAATGAGCGGGAAAGCGTTGATATAAACCACCGCGCAAATTTATTTCCTTACAATATTTTCACGTAATCAATCCGGCTAACAGTAAAAAGAAAGCCGTCCGGTTCTTCCGAACCGGACGGCTGTAGGATTGAAAAACAAGCTGCGAATAAAACTTAAGTAGCAAGTCAGCTCCAAAAAGGAGGTGTTCCAGCCACACCTTCCGGTACGGCTACCTTGTTACGACTTAGCCCCAGTCACCGGTTTTGCCTTAGGTCGCTCCTTGCGGTTACGAACTTCAGGCACCCCCAGCTTCCATGGCTTG
>JAIRLT010000085.1 GCA_031259225.1 Prevotellaceae bacterium | reverse complement strand
TGCCCGACATTGATGCCGAAATCGACGGCGGAAATTTCATCTTTCGGCGGAAAAAATTCAAACGAGAAAGTGCGTGATTGTTGCTTAAAAATATCAGTGATTTTCATATTTACAGATTTACATATTTACGGATTTACAGATTTGGCTGACGCCTGCTTTTTATTTACAGATTTACATATTTACGGATTTACAGATTTGGCTGACGCCTGCTTTTTATTTACAGATTTACAGATTTGGCGGGCGCCTGTTTCATTTACTTATTTTTTACTACTGCCTACTGCCTACTGCCTACTGCCCACTGCCTACTGCCTACTGCCCACTGCCCACTGCCTACTGCTTACTGCTCTTTCAGCCATTTATCCAGCCAGGCATAAAAGGTACGATGCCAGAAAATATTGTTTTGCGGTTTCAGTATCCAGTGGTTTTCTTCGGGAAACAATACCATTTCGGCAGGGATATTACGGATACGCGCCGCATTGAATGCCGCCATGCCTTGCTCGAACGGTACGCGGAAATCCTTTTCGCCATGCATCACCAGTAGCGGCGTGTCCCATTTATCCACAAACCGGTGCGGGGAGGCTGCATAAGAACGTTGGGCTACCGGTTTATCCTTTTCCCAGTAGAAGCCGCCGTTGTCCCAATTGACGAACCACAGTTCTTCGGTGGTCAGCGCCATTTGTTCAAGGTTGAAAATACCCGAATGGGCAATGAATGCCTTAAAACGTTTCCCATGGTTTCCGGCAAGATAATAAACCGAATAACCGCCATAGCTGGCGCCCACCGCGCCCAGCCGGTGTTCGTCCACAAACGGTTCGGCTTTCAGGTTATCGATAGCCGACAGGTAGTCCTGCATGTTTTGCCCGCTGTAGTCGCCGCTGATCTGTTCGCACCATGCCTGCCCGAAGCCCGTAACGCCGCGCCGCGCAGGAGCGGTGATGATATACCCGTTAGCCGCCATTAGCTGGAAGTTCCAACGGTATGACCAAAATTGATCCATCGCGCTTTGCGGACCGCCTTCGCAGAAAAGCAATGCGGGGTATTTCTTCGACGCATCGAAATCCGGCGGATAAATGATGAATGTCAGCATTTGTTGGTTGTCCGTTGTTTTTATCCAGCGTTCTTCCACGCGCCCCATTGTTAGCTGGTCTAATAAATGTTTATTTTCAAAGGACAATTCGGTGGCTTCGCCGGTAGCCGTATCTATGGCGTACAATTCGTCGGGTTGCGAAAAACTGTGCCGCAACGCGATTAGCTTGTCCCCCGCCGGCTGCGGCGTGCCGTAGTTATATGCGCCTCCGGCTATCGCCCGGATATTCCCTTCGAGGGTTACTTCAAAGATGCGCGACGCCCCGCGGACGCTTGCCTGCATGTACAGCGACCGGCTATCCGGCGCCCAATGGAACGTGCCGGCATTGTTATCGAACGACTGCGTCAAATCGCGTGTTTCGCCGGTATCAAGGCGCAGGACACAGAGGCGTACTTTGTCGGCTTCGTAGCCTTCGCGCGCCATACTGTTCCATGCAATATAATTCCCGTCGGGTGAAAACTGCGGGTCGGTATCGTAGCCGGCGCCGCCGTTCGTAATATTCCGGGTGGTGCGTGCAGCGAGGTCAAACAAATAAATATCGGTATTGGTGGAAAAAGCATAATCGCGCCCGGTTTTTTTGCGGCTGGCGTAGGCGATGGTTTTGCCGTCGGGGCTCCACGACAGTTGCTCAATGCCGCCAAAAGGACGCGACGGGCATTCGAAAGGCTCGCCGGACAATATATCGACAATGTTCGTTAGCGCCTGCCCGTCGAAGTCGGCGACAAACGGGTGCGGGATGTTTTCCACCCATTCGTCCCAGTGACGGTACATCAAGTCGGAAATAACACGTGCATTGGCTGCCGGCAGGTCGTCATAAAAATCGGACGGATGTTGTATTTCCGCAGAACGGATGGAACTGATAAAAAGGATTTGCTGTTCGCCGGGCGAAAACGCAAATTCCGAAATCCCGTCGTCATGCCGGCTGATTTGTTGCGGGGCGCTGCCGTCGGCATTCATCACCCACAGTTGCCCGCCGGAAAGGTAAGCGATTTTCGCGCCGCCGGCAATCCAGCGGGCATTGCTTTCGCTTTGGGCGGTATGGGTTATTTGCCGGCGCTGGCTGCCGTCCGTTCCGGCGGTAAACAGTTCGCGGTTACTTTTATTCCCGGCGATATTCGGGTACGATACGCCATACAGGACTGTTTTCCCGTCGGGCGACACCTGCGGGTCGCTCACCCGCCCAAAGCTGTTGAGGATATTTGCCGTCAGGCGACCATCGGGAATGGTTAATTCGTTGCGTCCGCCGGCGGTTGCGCCCGGCTGTTCGTTGCATGCTTGTAATGCGGCTGTTGCTGCCATAAGAAAGGTAAGGTATTTTTTCATATTAATAAATGTGTATATTTAAACGCTAACAAAAGTACGAAATATTTCTGATTTCCCGTGGAGATGTGAAGATGTGGAGAGGTGAAGATGTGGCTGCCGCAGGCTAATGTGCTAATGTGACTAATTTGCTGGCGCACCAGTAGCGTCTGTCCTCACCCCCCAGCCCCCCTCTCCCGACGGAGAGGAGGGGCTGGCGCACCGACATAATTCCCAATTCCTAATTCTTCTCGGCTTGCTTCGCTACGTCTCTGCAATGACGTTGCTACGGAGCGCTGCTCCCCTCTCTTTCAGGAGATGGGTTGGGAGTGAGGACTGGTTGGC
>JAIRLT010000075.1 GCA_031259225.1 Prevotellaceae bacterium | reverse complement strand
CTGACACGTGCGGGAAAGAAATTCCGGTTGAATTTTTGTCCCTGACACGTGCGGGAAAGAAATTCCGGTTGAATTTTTATCCCTGACACGTGCGGGAAAGAAATTCCGGTTGAATTTTTATCCCTGACACGTGCGGGAAGAAAATTCCGGTTGAATTTTTGTCCCTGACATGCTTGCAGGTAAAAAACAGTAATTAATATATAGCATGAAGCAAACAACACAAAAGTACGTGCAACAAGCCAAATGCTATCGAACGAATGACGCATTTAATCGAAAGAATGGTGTATTGGGGCGGAATAGAATATTTTGTTTATATTTGCGGGAAAATAATAGCAATGAAACAACGGATATATATTGACACTTCTGTAATAGGCGGGTATTATGATACGGAATTTGAAAACGCTACGCGGCAGTTGTTTTCCCGCATTACCGCCAAAGAGTTCGATGTGTACTTTTCGGAAATTAACGAAGCCGAATTGCAGAACGCCCCTCAACGAGTGAAAGCAGTAAAAGAATTGATACCTCCCGACTGCTATCATTATATCGGTGTAATAGACGAAGTAGAAACATTAACGCAATTATACATCTCTGAAAAGGCTTTGGGGAAGGCTAGCGAGAATGACGCTTATCATATAGCATTAGCGTCAGTAAACCGGATTGACTGCCTCATCAGTTGGAATTTTAAACACATTGTAAATTATGACAAAATAAAAATGTTCAACGCCATTAATATGCGCTTTGGATACCCTTTGATAGATATACGCTTACCATTAGAATTTTTAAAGATATGAAACCGGAAGTAAAAAAAGAAAAGGAATTTGATACGGTAGCTTTTTTTCGCTCCGTGAAAGAAAAAATGGCAAAAGCCACTGAAGAAATGACGCTGGGAGAAAAACGCGAATACTGGCGATTACTCCGCGAAGGAAAAATAAAATTAACCTGAACCTCTCCCCCACCCTTACGAATGGAGAGTGGAGAATGGAGAGTGGAGAGTTAGCTGGCGCGCCAGCCAATTAGTCACATTAAACAATTAATCACATTAGCACATTAATTTGTCATTTCTGCGCGTTTAACGGATTCCATGCCCTTGATACCTTTAACTTCATCAATCAAGACGAACAAGTCCGATTTGCTGTGCACATAGAGGTCGATGTAACCTTCAAAGATGCCGTCATGGCTTTCGATAAAGAGCTTGCGGATATTCACGGATAGGCGACCGGTAATAATATTGGTTAATTCATTCAGGATGCCGATGCGGTCGAAGCCGCGTATTTCAAGCCTTGAGAGGAAGGACTGCTGCGTATGTTTGCTCCACTGGGCTTTAATGATGCGGTCGCCGTGTTGCGCGGCAAGGCGTGTAGCCTCTTCGCAGTTTTTGTTATGCACGGTTACATGCTGGTTGTCGTCCACAAAGCCGATGATTTCATCGCCCGGAATGGGCTTGCAGCAAGGTGCAATGTCATAAGACAGGGTTTTGTCGGCAATGTTTTCCTGCAAAAGGTAGGGTTGGTTTTTATAGACGCCGGCAGGCTTTTTGGCGGCTTTTTGTTTATCGCCGGATGCGCCGATGCCGATAAGGCTCAGGGGGAATTTCAATCCCCAATAACTGACGGATTTCTTTTCGGTATTGGTGCGCAGGATTTTTTCAAAAATGGAAAGGTCAATCAAGCCCGCGCCGGCTTTGCTGAAGAGTTCTTCCTTGTTGGTTACCCCGTAGCCCTTTGCCAGCTTGTTGAACACCCGCGACATTGGTTGGATGCCTAATTTTTGCAACCGTGACTCTATCATTTCCCGCCCGTCCCTGTCGCGGTTTTTGGCTTCGGCTTTCAGGGCGTCGGTGATGATGGATTTGGCTTTGGTGGTGGTAACAATATTCAGCCATTCCCGTTGCGGCTGTTGCGATTCGGCGGTGATGACCTCCACCTGGTCGCCGCTTTTCAGGACATGATTGATGGCGGTCAATTCGTGATTGACCTTTGCGGCAATCGCCTTGTTGCCGATGGCGGAATGGATGTAATATGCAAAATCCAGCACGGTCGCGCCCTTCGGCATCAGTTTGGATTCGCCTTTCGGCGTGAAGACATACATGTCGGAAGTAATCAAGTCGCTGTGGATTTGATCCAGAAACTCCGCCGCATTGATATTCGGATTTTCCAGCACGCTGCGGATTTGTTCCAGCCATTTGTCCAATTCGCTTTCCTGTGATTCTTGCGTTTTATAGCGCCAATGCGCCGCCACGCCGTGTTTGGCGATGTCTTCCATGCGCCGCGAGCGGATTTGCACTTCCACCGGCGTGCCTTGCGGTCCCATGAAGGTTTCGTGCAAAGCTTCGTAGCCATTGGCTTTGGGCGTTTTCACCCAATTGCGGGTACGTCCGGGAATAATCTTATAAATCCTGTTAATGACCGAATGTATCTCATAACACTGCGCCAGTTCCGACAAATCAGGCCAGGGATCAAAGATGATACGGATGGCAAACAGGTCATACACCTCATCAAAGCCGATATTTTTCACGCGCATTTTGTGCCATATCGAATACACCGATTTCGTCCGGCTGACAAGCTCGAACGACACGCCGCGGCGGTATAAACTTTCTTTTACCGGTTGTGTAAACAATTCGATATAGTTGCTGCGCGACGCTTCCGTAGCGTCAAGCATCGCTTTTATCTTGTTGTAGTCTTCGGGTTGTGAAAATTTCAACCAGATATTTTCAAGTTCCGTTTTTATGGAATACAACCCCAGTCGCAATGCCAACGGCACATAAACGTACATGGTTTCGCCCGTGATTTTCGAACGTTTGTTTTCGGGCATGGCGTCCAACGTGCGCATATTGTGCAGGCGGTCTGCCAGCTTGATAAGGATAACGCGGATGTCGTTGTTGAGCGTTAAGATAATCCGTTTAAAGTTTTCCGCCTGGTTGGAGCCGGATAATGCGCCTTCGATTTTCGTCAGACCATCGACCAGTTCGGCGATTTTATCACCGAACAGGCGTTGAATATCGGTTACCGTATAGTCGGTATCTTCCACCACATCGTGCAGCAGGGCGGCGCTCACCGATTTGTAGCCCAGTCCTATTTCGTTCACCACTATCTTTGCCACCGCCAACGGGTGGATAATGTACGGTTCGCCCGAACGGCGGCGCGCGCCCTTGTGCGCTTCATTCGCCAGGTCGAATGCCTGGCGTATTACGTCCAGTTCCTCTTCGCTCGGAACGCGCTTCCTGCACGCTTCCAACAGTTCGTCAAATTCCCGCTGTATTAGTTCTATGTCGTCCGTCATTCTTTTTAATGTGCTAATGTGATTAATTAGCCGGCGCGCCAGCTAACTCATAACTCATAATTCATAATTCTTAACTCATAACTCTTAATTCTCATATATTACTGCCACGTTGCCTGTTTTTCTTACGGTTTTTCCATTGATAAAAGACAGTTCCAATTGATAAAGGTAGTTATTTTCCGGCACAAAATCACCATGGGCATTGACGCCCGTCCATGACTTTTCGAGCGGCGCATCGGCGATGTTCTTTTCAATGGCGGCTATCCGCTCGCCATTGCGGTCGTATATTTCCAGCCGGTAAGTATAGAACGACGGGGCGATAGCCAATACCGGTCCAAACTGGTTACGTTGCCTGCCGGTTTGCGGGTTTTGCACCGTATTCTTCGGGTCTACCGCATTGGGCATCCACACCTCCGGTTCATAAACGGCACAAGCAACCGTCACGCTTTTCCCGCCGATGTCCGTAACGGATTCGAGCTGGTAACAGTAGTCCAACGCGACGTTGGCAAGGTCTATCCTGTCCGTGTATGCGGTATCGGCAGCGTTCACGAGCAACTGTTGCGGCGACGGTTCCAGGCGAGCCAATGAATAAAACAGCCCATTGAATAATTTATTCCACGATAAAGACCACGCATTGTTTTCAGCGGTAATAAGCAGCTCCATATTGTTTAATACATTGCCCTGCTTAGCCGGCAGTTGGCAATTATTTTCCGCCGACAGGCGGTAATAATATACGGAACCGGCATCGTCATCCGTCCATGCCTGGAGCGATTTGTCGGTGAAAGTATGCACGGACGCATACGTTCCGCCGGGTTGCCTGCTGCGCAGCACATGGAAGGTAGAGAGGCGGGTGGCGGGGTCAATCGTAAATTGCAACTCCACTTGATGCCCGGCATAGCGGAGGTGTTGGATAGTTAAATAGCCCGGGCGTTGCAAGGTCTTCGTAAAAACTTCCACGCGGTTGGATAGGCTCTTCGCCACAGGATTGGCGGTATTGACCGCTTCCACATATACTTCATAAAATACATTATCGGGAATATCCTTGGCATGCGTGTATTGCAACCCGTCTACCGCCGACTGCAGTAATTTCGGGACGGTACCCCGTTCGCCGCCATATATATTATATGTAACATGCTCCCACCCTTCATAAGCCGTCCATTGCAAATCCAGCAGGTACCGGCAACTGTCATATACCGCCTCCAGCCAAGGGAAAGCATGTTGTTGGGTAATATACGGGCTATCTCCGCTACTGGTATGTACGGCGATGCTGTATGCGCGTCTGCCGGTCAGCGGCTTTGCCGCCGAATGCGTATAGGAGCGGTCGTTCAAACCAACGGTGGCGATGTCATCCGTGCAATGCTCGCCGCCGACATAGTCATAAATAATATATCCCGTAGCGTTACCGGGCAAGTCGGCAGGCGCGTCCCATGTAATGACCGGCTCGCCGTTGGCATTGACCGACACGCTACGGATAATA
>JAIRLT010000073.1 GCA_031259225.1 Prevotellaceae bacterium | reverse complement strand
ATCATGCTCCGATAATGGGTGGTGTGCTGAAAGATGCACAGAACTAGGTTATAAGCACTGGTGGAACGTACGGATCGAAAAATTCGATTGTTCAGCTGGCTGGCTTTACCATTGCCGTTGCTGCAGTTAGAAAAACAGGGAAATTGATACATAAAAATAGCCGTTAATATAGCGTTTTACTAAACGCTAACCTTGTTGTGCCTTGTCCACCTGAGGGTTTCAACGCACAACCATAAAAAAACCAATAGACCATGAACTACGAATTAGTTTATAGCACTGACTTCACGCACACGCCGCTTTATACAAAAGTGGTAACGTTTGTGGGCGAATGCAACGGGCTTATTCCAAAGATGACATGCCAGGGGCGGAAGTTATTTGCCGGGCGTATCCGTTGGGAACTGGGGTGTATTATGCAATTATTGTTGCATGCGGCGGCAACGGAACGTACTAACAAACGGCGACATTTTATTTCGCTTGTGCAACAGCATTTGCAAGTCGCCTGCGGGTTGCTGCAATGCTGTTGTGATTTGAATTTTCTTCCGGCACATAACTATAAGACGTTAAATTTTGAAATCTTTGCCTCTTGAAACAAGCAGCCAGTCCGTCTTATAAACCGCGTACATGTGTAGCCCCGAGCAGAATCGAACTGCTATCAAAAGTTTAGGAAACTTCTATTCTATCCGTTGAACTACGGGGCTGGAAAAAGGCGTAAGTTATAAGTCGTAAGTCGCTCGCGCCAGCTAATTCTTAATTCTTAATTCTTCGGCGCCAGCTTAAATCTGTAAATCCGTCAATCTTTAAATCCGTCAATCTTTAATACGCCCATTTATAGTACATGGCGCCCCACGTAAAGCCGGCGCCGAAAGTGGCAATAACAATATTGTCGCCTTTTTTGAAACGTTCTTGAAAATCCCACAGCACCAGCGGCACTGACGCAGCAGAGGTATTGCCGCGCTTGTCGATATTGATTAAAACTTTCTGCTCGTCCAAGCCCATGCGGTTGCGCACGGAATCAATGATGCGGAGGTTTGCCTGGTGGGAAATAAAATAGTCGATGGTTTCGCCGGTCAAATGGTTGCGTTCGAGCAGGAGGTCGGTAGCGGCGGACATGTTGGTTACCGCATGCTTGTACACATTGGGACCGTCCTGGTAGATGAAATGTTCGCGGTTGCGTATGGTTTCTTCTGTGGGCGGGTACATGGAGCCGCCGGCTTTCTGGTAAAGGTATTGTACGCCGCCGCCATTGACGTACAGTAACACATCCTGTATGCCGAGCCCGTCGTAGTTGGGCTCTACCAGCACGGCAGCCGCGCCATCGCCGAAAAGTGGACAGGATTTGCGGTCGCTGTAGTCGGTGATGGAGGACATTTTTTCGTTCGCCACCACAATCACTTTTTTACACGTGCCGTTTTCTATAAAGTTTTTAGCTATCGTCAGCCCGTAGAGGAACCCGGAACATCCCGCATTGATGTCGAATGCAAAGGCATTGGTGATACCGGTTTTATTGCAAATAATGCACGACGTGGCGGGAAAAATCATGTCGGCGGTAACGGTAGGGCAAATAAGCAGGTTGATGTCCGTAGGGGAAGTGTTTGTTTTTTCGAGCAGTTGGGCGACCGCTTTTGCGCCCATTTCCGATACGCCTTTTCCTTTTTCTTTCAGGATGCGGCGTTCGCGGATACCGGTATGTTCTACAATCCATTGGTCAGTGGTGTCCACCATGTGGCTAAGTTCATCGTTCGTAAGAACATAATCGGGGATATAGCCCCCGATGCCTGTAATAGCTGCGGTTATTTTCATCATGTAATGTTCGTTTTGCTTTTGTATAATGCTTCTTTAATCTTTGTTACTAATTGTACTTTGATAGCTTGTTCGGTTTGTAAAATCATGTTGGTAATCGCCAGCGGCGTAGACGCCCCATGCCCGATAATTATCGGGGCATTGACGCCCAGCACCGGCGTGCCGCCATAGATTTCATAGTTGAAGCGGTTGAAAAACTCGTCGTCAATATTCCGTTTTTTTGCCATTCTGTACATGGCTTCCGCCTGTTTGAGGACGATGTTACCTACAAAACCGTCGGTAACGATAACGTCGGCGACTTTGCCTGAAAATTGGTTATGCGCTTCAATGTTGCCGACAAAATGGAAGTCGGCGGAACCTCTCATAAGTTTGAAAGTTTCTTTGGTTACTAAGTTTCCCTTTTCTTCTTCCGAGCCGATGTTCAGCAGGGCGACGCGTGGTGTTTCCAGCCCGTTCATCAGGTGGGCGTAGATAGTGCCGAGTATTCCGTACTGGTAAAGGACGTCGGGTTTGCAGTCGGCATTCAGCCCCACGTCGAGGAGGAGGGCGCGGTTGCCGGTAAGCAGGGGAATGTCCGACGCTATAGCCGGGCGGATGATACCTTCAATGGGGCGTACAGTGTACATGGCGCCGGCGAGCATGGCGCCAGTGCTGCCGGCGCTGGCAAAGCCGTCAATAGCCTTTGTTGCCAGCGCCCCAAAACCTACCACGATGCTGGAATTCGTCTTCTGTTGGAATGCCTTTGCCGGATGGTCGCTCATTTCGATGACTTCGGTGGTGTGGACAATTTCAAATACGGAATAATCGAATCCGGCTTTTTCGCAACAGGCAATGATTTGCCGTTGGTCGCCGAAGAGGACTAATTGCGAACCTGTGCCGAGCTTGGCATAAGCGTCTATCGCGCCTTGCACGATATTGCCGGGCGCAAAATCGCCACCCATGATATCTATCCCGATCCTCATAAGGGAAAGCGTTAAGTGGTTTGTTCGATAATCAGCCGACCGCGATAGTAACCACATTCGGGGCATACGCGGTGATAAAGCACGGCAACGCCACAATTGGAACAGTTGGATAGCGTAGGTACTTCGGCTTTATCGTGGGTACGGCGTTTATTTCGGCGTTGTTTAGAAATTTTGTGTTTTGGATGTGCCATATTAATAAGTATTAGAAATTAAAAATTATTTGTTCATTATTCACTGTTCGTTGTTCATTTGTTTCAGCCGTTCGGACATTTCCTTGTTGCATTGCCCGTCGGGGTGGACGCGGCGGAGCGGCAG
Source organism: Prevotellaceae bacterium (assembly GCA_031259225.1). Classification (GTDB taxonomy): domain Bacteria; phylum Bacteroidota; class Bacteroidia; order Bacteroidales; family UBA932; genus JAIRKX01. The sequence goes on along the minus strand of JAIRLT010000073.1, from coordinate 6,248 downwards.
GCTCAGGATAATGCTGTCGTAAAGGTAGGGCGCCACATTCAGTTCATGGTCGCCATCGGTAGCCCACAAGATATCGTCGTCGCCGGGCAGGAGTTCGGTGGTTTTGCCGTCAGTGAACTTGACTACCGGCGTGGCATGGAACTGTACCGGAAGTTGCAGGTCGTCAAGGCAGCGGTCGCAAGGCGCCGTTACGCTGCCGGTAATGTGGACGCCCAATTGCAGGAAGTCGCGCTGTTTCTCTACGCTTACTTCGGCTTGTAATTTGCCGTACTGCACTTCGCTACCTTCAAAACCGGCGAAAAACGCATCACCCAACTCAAAAGGATATGTGTGGATGCCTGCCGGCAAGCCACTGATAACTACATTGTATAAGTGTTTATTTTTCACCTTTACCCTGAAAAATGGGTTGCAAAGATAGGAAAAATTTCATAGATTTAAAAATAACATTCCTGCCTGTTATAAAAATTTCGTGAAGCAAACGCTTATTTACTCAACGTTACGGACGCGTCGCCGACTTTCCCTCCTAACGGCGGGTTGTGTTTGCGAATGGTTACCGTTGCATTATCGATATTGTTAAATTCTTCGTATAACGCTTGCAAAATCCTTCCTGCTACGTGTTCCAGCAGGTTCGACGGGCGTTGCATTTCCCGTTTCACAATATCATAGAGCTGTTGGTAGTTTACCGTATCGTTCAAATTGTCGCTATGTGCGGGCTGCTGCAGGTTGGTTTGAATTGTTGCGTCCACGCTGAAGCAGGCTCCTGTCAGCCGTTCCTCTTCAAAACAGCCGTGCGGCGCAAAAAATTCCATATTACGAAGACTTATTGTACCCATTCTGGTTTCAGGTTTCTAATTTTACCCACAGATGTACACAGATTAAATCAGATTACACAGCGGTTTTCTAATTCCTAATTCTCTATTAGCACATCGCCGGCGTCCAGTACAATGGTTTTGTACCATTCTTTCGGGTAGGGCGGTTGTTGCGGGAAAGCGGGCAAGCCGTCGGGGTTACGGGCAAATTCGCCGTCGGGCGTTTGCTGTTTAATATTGCCGTCCATGTATTTTACCAGCAGGTAGGCGTCTAATTTTTTCCAGCGTTTCACGAGGTTTTCAGCGGTGTTTACCGAGAAATCGGTTAGCAGTTTTACAGCGCCTTTCATATTTTTCCGGGCATGTAACGCCAATGCTTTTTCGTCGGTTTCTTTTACCTGCTCGGCAAACCGGCGCTCCAGTTCCTGTTGCAGTTTAACGATTTCGGGGGCGATGTCGCTATAGCGGCTGTAAGCAAATTGCGTTACGCGCGTGAATATCCAGAAGGCGGCGGTTTCGGAGTAGGTAAGCAAATCGCCGTTGCCTACGGCATAAGCTTCCGGCACACGGTTGGCGCTGCAATAAATGGGCGTGAGTACCGATGTAGCCGCATCGTCCACGCCAAACCAGAGGATGCCGCCAATGGCGTTGGGCAACCAACTGCGCGCTTGCGCCACATACCACCATCCGGTTTGTTGGGTAGCCGTAGCACGTTCGTGCACATAGCTAACGCCGTTATATTTCCACGTCATCGGACGCCAGCGGTAGGGCGTTTTGAAAGGACCCGCGCCGATGTCTGCCGTCATATCCATTGCCGTGCCTTCGTAGTGGTCGCGCATGGCGCGGGCTACGTCGTGCATGTCTAATTTACGGTCGGGTTTGATGTATAGGGGCATGCGGTGTTGCAGATTATGCCCCAGCGCGTAGTCTTCGTACGCCAGCATTTCTTTATTATAGTCTTTGAAAAACGACCACACGCGGGCTTCGCAGGCGCGTGCGCCGCTAAAAGTAACGGGATTGTAGGTATCCGAAAAACTGAACTCGTCGTCGCTGCCGTTGAAGTAGCCTTTTTCGCGTGCTACGCTGATAACGTCTTCGGCATAGACCACTTCAATATCGGGCTGGAAAATCTTGTTCAAGTTCCGGGAGCTGATGGCTGTCCTGCCGTTGTCTTTCGGGAAAGTGGTGATGCGCGCCTGGTTGGCATGTCCCGAGATATAACCGTCGGGGATGCGTACGGCTACCCACACCGCGCCTTTGTTGCCTACGCCTTTGCCAATCATTTCGAGTATCCACACTTCATTCGGGTCGCCGATAGAAAAGGACTCGCCTTCGGAATGGTAGCCGTATTGCGCCACCAGTTCCACGATGGTTTTGATAGCTTCGCGGGCATTCTTTGCGCGTTGCAGTGCAATGTAGATAAGGCTGCCGTAATCGAGCAGTCCGGTGCTGTCGGCGAGTTCTTCGCGACCGCCGTAGGTGGTTTCGCCAATCATCACCGAGTGTTCGTTTATATTGCCGATGACATTATACGTTTCGGCGGCTTCGGGGATAGCGCCTAAAAATTTCCCGGAGTCCCATTCCTTGATTTGGCGGACGATGCCGGATTTATGTTTGGCGGCAGCCCAAAAATACAATTCGCCGTACAGGGTATGTGAATCGGCTGAATAAGAAATAAAGGTCGAACCGTCTTTCGACGCGCCTTTTGTTACTAAGAAGTTGGTGCAGGCATACGAATTTATCGTTATCGTTGAGAGGACGCCTGCGATGATTAAAACAATTTTCTTCATATATATTAAAGTATGTTGGTATTTCCGGTAAACAGGAAACTAAAGTTAAAAATTACTTTTGTGGAGATGGCGGGAATCGAACCCGCGTCCAAACAAATCATCCAAATGCTTTCTACATGCTTAGCTTGCGATTGCTTTTCGTAACGGTGTCGGGCGCAAGCGCCCATGCACTGTTCTTAGCTTCTAAAATTTCGCCGGGCGGTAGAAGCGTCAGCGCGGCTATCTCTTAATGGTTGATACCCCGTTTGCCGGAAGTTAAAGAGCGGAACGCTCCGGCGGGATACTCGTCGTACCGGCAACCTTGACCGGTAGGATTAAGGTAGTGTGCTTAGCAGACTACGCAGCGAGTGCATAATTGTTTTCGCCAGTTATGGCTTGCATGTTGGGATTTACGGGCCACCATACAACGCCCGGCATGCTTGCATTCCGATTCAATTTGCTGTCAAAACCAAAACATCCCCAATATTTAATCATAAGTTATAAGTTATCGATATTTTTAATTCCTAATTCTTCCGGCTGTAAGGTACGCTGAAAATTTATGTTGTCCGAAAAAATAAACGCCGACGGATACTTTGTTCGGATACTTTCCAAAAACCACATGGCATCCGTCTTGGTGCGGAAATCGCCTACGGCTACTTTGTAATACAGGTCGTCAAATTCACGGTACACCGGAATAGCCGGATAACTTTCGCTAAACGCCTGCTCTATCGCAGAGGATACCTGCCGCGCTGTTTGCCCGTTATCGAAAAATATACGGATACGGTAGCCTTTATTTTTCTTATAGCGGTTTCGTGCAATATGACCGAGTACCGCATTTTCTATTTCATAACTTTGCCGGATGACCACATGACCGCCGGACTGCACCGTGCGGAAAATATCCTCTTGCGCCCATGCACCCGACGCAACAAGGAAAACAAACAACAGGACGGTTACTTTTTTCATCATACTTTACAGTTCTTTTAGCAACTGACCAATGGTCTTGTTCCGGACGGTGATGGTCTTGCTTAACAAGCCTGCTTTCATGTGCAGCGAGCCGTTCACAAACAATTTATCCAGTTGCAGGTTATTCAAATCTATGCCACCGGTAAGTAAAGCCAACATATTTGTAATGTTCAACTCCACGGGAAGCGTATGATAACCGTCGGAAGAAGCGGGTATTTCCACTGCTTCGACCAAGCGCATGCGGGCAATGACCGCATCATCGTCCAGCACATCAAACGCCACCTGTTGCAACGTTAATTTTTTGGCGGTTGGGTTATGAACTTTTATCGAAACGTTTATCTTTACTTTGGACGCGCCGACAAAAGCAACATCTTCCAAGTTGTAATTATCTATGCGCACCCGGTCGAGATTGGACACGCATGAAGATAATAGAAAGAAAGAAAATATTAGCCCATTCCGTAATAAAAGTTTTTTCATGCTTTTGATATATTAGGTTTGCAAAATTACAATTTTTTTTGCAAATAAATTCGCTCTAATGTGAAGATGTGGCTGGCGCAGGCTAATGTGATTAATTGTTTAATGTGCTAATGTGACTAATTGGCTGGCGCGCCAGCTAATTAGAAATTAGAAATTAAAAATTAAAAATTGGCTGACGCCGTCGTCTTTGCGAGTGAAACGAAACAATTGATCAATGTCACATGCAGAGATTTGGAACTAAGGCAAAGTAAATATACCCCTAACAATTTTGCATAAGTTAACGCTTACGGTTTACACAAACCATTCTTTAATTTTTCGTAATTGATGTCTAAAAATTTTATATAAATTTAATCTCGCACACAGCGTAAAGTTCGACCTGCCAGTGACGTTGCAGCGTCGCCGAGATTAATCGCGCCGGTCGTATAAAGGTTAAAGCGGTTATGGGTGTTTGTTCGCGTGCCCATTACAATGTGTACTGCGGCAGAGCCACGATCGTTCAGAGTACCATCAACACCACAGGCACCTGACCATTGTACAGCCCATTGATTGATGTAAATAGCCGCCCAAGCAGCATTTGTCGCCTCAACGCAAGTAGCGCCGGTTAGCGCGTTGTGCAAACGGCAAACATCATCCGGTGTGGGAATACGCCAGGGAAACGGACAAAGTTGTTCCGCATATTTCACGGCAGCACACCAGCTAATATAATCACCGGCATAGTCCGGATTGGTACGGCAGTCGCTTTTTACAGACCCGATAGTACCGCCGTAAAAAATCTCTTTTTGACAACCGGTAGCGGTTACCGGACGCGACCATACTTGCGTGTAACTGCTGCCCGTAACAGTAATCTCCGAACCCTGCGTAAATGAAATAACACCTAAACTCACGGTAGAAGACGGGTCGCAGATAGTTGGCGTAGCGCACAACCCACTGGAAGCATCTACGGACAAGCCGGAACAGCAACCGTATTTGCCGGGAACTTGTCCCACCGGTGTACAGAAAATACCGGGCGCACCGGTAGCATCTGTTAATGATGTAATACTTCCTACATATTGTGTAACGCCGGCAGCAAGCGGGTCGCCGTTTACCACAAAGGGCGGAGAACCATGCAGCGTATAACTGCCACCGGAAACAAAAGCATTGGGAGGAAAATCGGAAGCATAGGCGCACCAATGATATTGACCGGTCATGCCGTTCAATGCAACGGTAACAGTAGCGCTATAAGAGCCGCTATCAGCTCCCTGCAACCAAAAGCCAACGCGGGGAGTGACGTCGTAACTAACGTTTCCTGTACCGGAAATGACGGAAGCTGATGAGACAGTAGCGCGTTCCCATATGTTGCCGGTAGTAGTATGATAGGCATTTACATTGATATAATCCACCCAGAGCCAGACTTTGGAATTGTGTATTTTCCCGTTGTGCGTTCCACGCGATCCGCCTTCCCAACTCACGCTAAAAGTTACAGTGTGGTCGGCGTAATTTGCACCAACCAGCTGCACATTAACAGATGCTTGTGCAGAGATGTGCAAGCTGCTTATTGCGAGCAGCCACAGAATGAAGAAAAATTTTTTCATAATTGTATTTTTTAAAGTTTTTGATGTTTATCGTCTGTATTTATCGTCTATGTTTTGTTTTATTTTTCGTAGCGTTAGGGTTATTCTACAACTATTATAACAAACACAAACATTTTATAAAACAACCCCTCTCGCTACGATTTTTAACTCGCTGCCATTTTTCACAATTCCGTTATATTATTAGCTAAAAAACGAAACGTGAACTAAACTTATCCGTTCAAAAGGTCTTCAACTACCCGTAATAATAATAAGCAAAAGCCCACGTTCTTGTGGATGTCTACTCTTTATCCATTATTACAAAAAATGTTGAAGTTCTTTGAACGGAATGAAAGCCGGCATATTTCCCAATATGCCATTTTCAATATGTAAATGAACTTAAACTATACGGCAAATATAGAACTATTTTTTTTATCTGCAAACAAAATTAAAAAATATTCTACATTTTTACTCTTAGATGATATGCAGGTGTTCCAGCACTATTTTCCCGCCGATAGCAATGAGGATAATACCGCCGAGCAGCCCGGCGCGGGCGCCGGCACACTTGCCTATATAGTTGCCGCCCTTCAGCCCGGCAAGCGCCACAGCTGCAGTAATCAAAAAGACCAGCGCGCTTTCCGTTACCAAGCCGGACAGCGGCAACCGGACTAACGCCAAACTCA
>JAIRLT010000044.1 GCA_031259225.1 Prevotellaceae bacterium | reverse complement strand
GAATCGGTGTCGGAAGGACACCCGGACAAAGTAGCAGACCAAATTTCTGATGCTGTCCTTGATGAATTTTTACGCCAAGACCCCAACGCCAAAGTAGCGTGCGAAACGTTTGTAACCACCGGACTCACGGTTATCGGCGGGGAAGTGCGCTCGGCAGCTTATGTGGACGTGCAGGAAGTAGCGCGGCGCGTGATTAACCGCATCGGCTACGACAAAGCCGCCTACAAGTTCGACGGCGACTCGTGCGGCGTACTGTCGGCTATCCACGAGCAGTCGCCGGACATTAACCAGGGCGTTGTGCGCAAGAAAACGGAAGATCAGGGCGCCGGCGATCAGGGCATGATGTTCGGTTATGCCACCAGTGAAACCGACGAATATATGCCGGTATCGCTGGTGCTTTCGCATATTGCACTGGAAGAACTGGCGGCTGTCCGCCGTGAAAAGAGGAAAATGAAGTACCTGCGCCCCGACGCGAAATCGCAGTTTACGGTTGAATACAATGAAAAAAACCAGCCGGTGCGGGTGCATACGATTGTCATCTCTACGCAGCACGACGATTTCGATACCGAAGCAAAAATGCAGGCGCAAATCCGTCGCGATGTGCGGGAAGTGTTGCTGCCGCGCATTATTAAACGGTTGCCGAAACGGTTGCACAAGCTGTTCGACGAACATTACATCCTGCACGTAAACCCGACCGGCAAGTTCGTCATCGGCGGTCCGCATGGCGACACGGGATTGACCGGGCGCAAAATTATTGTAGATACCTACGGCGGCAAGGGCGCACACGGCGGCGGCGCTTTTTCGGGAAAAGACGCCAGCAAGGTTGACCGTTCGGCAGCCTATGCGGCGCGCCATATCGCAAAGAACCTTGTAGCTGCCGGCGTGGCAGGTGAAATATTGGTGCAGGTTGCCTATGCCATTGGGTTGGCGCAGCCGGTAAGCGTATGCGTGAACACCTACGGCACATCCAAGGTGCCTTGGGACGATACGCAAATAGGTGAAAAAGTCGCCAAGATTTTCGATTTGCGCCCGGCAAAAATCGTAGAACGTTTCGGATTGAAATATCCTATCTTTGAACGCACGGCTGCCTACGGGCACTTCGGGCGCAAAAATGTGAAAGAGAAAATAACGCTCCTCTACGACGGCAAAAAAACAACCAAAGAAGTAGAATTTTTCGCATGGGAAAAGCTGGACTTTGTGCCGTTGCTCAAAAAAGAATTTAAACTGAAATAACGGGACACGGGGAACGGGACAACGCTTGACGCAACGGGTTCCCGGCTCCGCTCCGCCCGGAATGACGCGCCGTTCATACTTCATACTTCAAAAAAGTGGATTTTGCAAAAGAATTATTGGAATGGTATCGCGCACACCACCGGTACTTGCCATGGAAGCAGACCGGCGACCCGTATAAAATCTGGCTGTCGGAAATTATTTTGCAGCAGACGCGCGTAGAGCAGGGCGAACCCTACTACCTGCGGTTTACGGAACGCTTCCCGACAGTGCAAGACTTGGCTGCCGCGCCCCTTGATGAAGTGTTGCGCCTGTGGCAGGGCTTGGGGTATTATTCCCGCGCCCGCCACCTGCACAGCACAGCACAGCAAATCGTAGCGGAATACGGCGGGCGCTTTCCCCGTTCCCGTGAAGCATTGTTGAAGCTAAAAGGCATCGGGGCATACACCGCCGCCGCTATTGCTTCGTTTGCTTTTAATGAAGCTGTGCCGGCTATCGACGGCAACGGTTACCGCATTTTATCGCGCGTGTTCGGCATGGACGAACCGGTGGATACCGGCGCCGGCAAAAAGCTGTTTGCCGAACTGGCGGAAGAACTGATCCCGCCTGCGCATCCCGGCGACTTCAACCAGGCATTGATGGATTTCGGTTCGCTGGTTTGCACGCCGGCTAAGCCGCTTTGCGCCGACTGTCCCCTGTCTGCCGGTTGTTATGCCTTTGCGCATAAATCCACCGGGAAATTCCCGGTAAAAAGCAAACGCACGGCGATACGCACCCGCTATTTTTACTACTTGTTTATCCGGCATAAAAATTCCGTATTCATCCGCAAACGTACGGAAAAGGACATTTGGCAAGGCTTGTACGAGTTCCCGTTAATTGAAACAACCGGACGTGTGCCGACCGGGAAACTGGTAACAAACGAAAAATGGGCGGCGCTTTTCGGGGATGCCCCATGGAAAATTTGCCGCATTTCCGGGGAAATCAAACACCAACTGACGCATCAAACTTTATACGCCACTTTTTACACGATTGACATCTCCAAAATTTCCCCAGCCTTACAAACCGGCTATTTGAACATTTCTTCCAGCATGCTCGACAGTTATTCACTGCCGCGGTTAGTAACAATTTTTTTGGAAAAATAACCGAATATTCAAAAATTATTCTTACCTTAGCTGTGATTATTCACTTAAAAATACACGCTTATGTTGAACAAAGTAATGTTGATTGGGAATGTCGGAAAAGACCCTGATATCCGGCATCTGGAAAACGATGTAGCAGTAGTAACCCTCCCCATAGCAACGACGGAACGGTTTAAAGACCGCAGCGGTACTGTAAAAGAGCAAACCGAATGGCACAATGTGGTATTTTGGCGAAATCTGGCGGAAATCGTGGAAAAGCACGTGCGCAAGGGCAGCCAGGTATTTATTGAAGGTCGCTTGCGTACACGGAACTGGGAAGACCAGAGCGGGCAGAAACGTTATACTACGGAAATCGTAGCCGACGTTATGCGCTTGCTGGGAAAACGCCCCGAAAATGATAACCGCCCGGCGGCTATTCCAACCGAACCGCCGGCTATTGACGCGGCAGAAAACGACGACCTGCCGTTTTAGCGGTTCTAAATCCTAAGCTGCAACAAGCGCATCAACTTTCCGTTTTGCGCCGCTTTCCAGCTATCTGTTTTAATAATAGTAATAGCCGAAGAAAGTGATATACCCGGTGTGTGTGCCGGTGCTGGTTTCGCCTTTCTTCTTGCCGGTTTCATCAAAAACCATGAATGTGCTTTCCCCGCTGGGCGTATGGGCTATGAGGATATCGTTGGTAAACGGGCTTACGCCGAATGCTGTGATATTATAATTCCCTTCTATCAATACGGACTGTTCGCCGGTAAAAATATCGGTCGCCACAACCGTTGCCTGGGGCGTGTTGGTGTAACTGACAACCTTCTTCCCGTTCTTGGTAGTGGCTATGAAGCCGGTTTCCGCATCCACCGGGACGTCCGGCAGCTCGCTGAGGATGATCCGCGACGACGGGTCAAAACGCAATAGCCCGCCGCCGTCATAAGATACCCACATAGTACCCAAACTGTCCACCACAAAATGTTTGGCATTGCCCGTCAATGTGGACGCCTTGACCGTATCTTCGGGCAGAAAATCGGTAGTGAGCGTGCTGAATATTTCAACACCCTCCCCGGTTGCTACGAACAGGCGGTCTTTGTAGGCGATGATACCTTCAGCCCGGGAACCGCAGGGCAGTTTTTTATAAAAGGAATAATCGTCCTTGTTGAAAACGGTGATATACGAACTTTCGTAGCTGCCGCTGCCGGTTTCCGCGCCCCAGTTGGAAACGAAAACATAGTTTGTGGTAGCGGTTGCAAAGCGCGGCGTTTGCAGGTTTTCCGTCCTCGGCGAGCCAAGCACGTACCCCCTAATATCAAAGTAAAGGATGGCGTCTTGGTCATTGGTCACCAAGCAGAGGCGGTCTCCCACCATTTGGATGGAACGGTAGGTAGCGCTATAGCTGTAGTCAAACGGATTTTTAATAATGCTGCCGTCGTCTTCGAAATAGTAGTTCACCGAGCCGTTCTGTCCGTCGCCGTTATTCACGATGACTGCCACATAAGCGGATTTAACTTCCGGCTCCACCGGGTCGCCAAGGCATCCGGTAAATAGAAAAGGCGCTGCCACCATGGCTGCCGCTAAAATATTTGTTGCTTTCATAATAGTAAATTTTTAAAATTACCGTTACAAATATAGCATTTTTTCGCCGGACAGGCAAGTTCTTTTCAAAGATTTCAAAATTTAAAGATTTCAAGATTTCAAAAAAAACTGCCGGTACAGTTCTGCACCGGCAGTTCTTTTTTTTGGGCAAAGGGTAAAAGGTAAAGGGTGAAAGGGGCTGGTGCGTCAGCCTAATTCTCCATTCTCCACTCGCGAAGCGCCGCCGCGTCAGCCTAACTCTTAGTTCTTAACTCCTCTGGCGCGCCAGCACTGCCTACTGCCTACTGCCCACTACGGAATTATCGCGCTATGGATTTCGCTCCAGGGTCCTTTTTCGCCGGTGGTGTTTTCCCAGCGGAGGGCGAAGTAGAGTGTCTTACCGCGGTCTTCGTCGGCAAATTCGAGCGTTAGCGGCGTGTGCGTGTCAAATGAGGAGTGCGTCAGGTCGCTGATATGCACTTCCTGCGGATGGTCGAATAGCGCCCAAGCCGTTTCCGCGCCATGCTGACCGAAAGGCTTCGCATCTCCCTGACCACTGCTGCCGTCAAAAAAGCGGAGGGTTATGCGGCGCAACTCCGATGTATCGATTTCGACAGAGGGATGGGTGGTCGCTACCGGTGCGGGCGTGCGGGTAGTTTTGTGCACCGGCAGCCCGAGGTTATCGCGGTCGGCGTCGGTGACCATGTGGTTGCGCGTGAGGTACTCCCCTATCGTTTGCCGCAGGCGGCTCACGAGTGATTTCTTCGCCTCATTCTTTTCCTGCACCGATGCTTTGGTGCGGGTGACCGGCGAGTCGGCGATGCCGAGTTTCTGCGCGTAGCGGTCGCGCAATGCCACTAATTCAGTGTAGACACTTTCCGGGAAACCTATTCGCGGCAATATTGACGCCAAATAACCCAGAAAATTTACGACCCATGACAGTAATGCCTGGTCGTTGGTCGGTAAAAAATTTTGATTGTTCATAGTTGTTTTTTTAATTGATTTATATTAAGTGAATTGTTACATGATAAGAAAGCTTGTAAGTGGACTTACAAAGATTATAAGTGGACTTACAAAGATTATAAGTGGACTTACAAAGCTTGTAAGTGGACTTACAAGGCTTGTAAGTGGACTTACAAAGTTTATAAGCGGACGTACAAAGTTTGTAAGTGGACTTACAAAGTTTGTAAGCGGACTTAGAAAGTTTCCAAACAAGCTCAAAAACTTTCCTAACGCCCCAAAAAACTTTTCCCAGTTTCTTTGGTATTTTCCCCAACATTATTATTTGTTCATAATTCATAATTCATATTCCATTGTTCCCCCTTTGGGGGTTAGGGGGCTTCGCATAGGGTTTCTTCGTGCTACCCTATAGGTTGCAT
>JAIRLT010000175.1 GCA_031259225.1 Prevotellaceae bacterium | reverse complement strand
GATATCCAATATGTTAAACTGACGCGTTGACACATACTTTTGTTATAAGTTTGCCAATTCCTAATTTTATACTTACCTTTGGCGAGGGTTGTTGGGGGTGTATTCATGTATCTGTATTTTTTGGTTTCAAATACAAATATACTGCCAATAACCCTATCTTTTATATTTTACTTAGCGTTGCAACAAAGCCGTTATGAGTTATGAATTAGGCGGGCGCGCCAGCCAATTAGAAATTAGAAATTGTGAATTGGGAATTGGGAATTGTGCTGGCGCGGCAGCCTCATCTTCACATTTCCACATTTTCACATTAGCCGGCGTCAGCCGAAATCTGTAAACCTGTAAATCCGTAAATATGTAAATTGTTCCTGCGTTAGCCCCCCTTCACCTTTTACCCTTCACCCTTTGCCCTTAAAACTGGGTGCAAAGAAGAATTGGCAGTAAGGAAACTTACCGGCGGTTTTTTTTGAAATCTTGAAATCTTTGAATTTTGAAATCTTTAAATCATTCCATCGGTACTTGAATTTGCCCATGGTAAAACTTAAAAAAACGATTGCAAAAGCAGCATTTTTTTTGTACCTTTGCGCCCTTATATTTTAACATATCCATACATGACAGAGCAAGAAAAGAACGTAGCCGCCACCGGCTATTCGGCAGAAAACATTCAGGTACTGGAAGGCTTGGAAGCCGTGCGCAAACGCCCGTCGATGTATATCGGCGACATTGGCTCGCGCGGATTGCATCACCTGGTTTACGAAGTTGTTGATAATTCCATAGACGAAGCCCTTGCCGGCTATTGCAAACATATCGATGTTACCATCAATGAAAATAATTCGGTTACCGTTTCCGACGATGGTCGTGGTATCCCCACCGATATCATGCAAAAGGAAGGCAAATCGGCGCTGGAAGTCGTGCTGACCGTGCTGCATGCCGGCGGTAAGTTCGACAAGGGAAGTTATAAAGTGTCGGGCGGCTTGCATGGCGTGGGCGTGTCGTGCGTGAATGCCCTGTCATCGGTACTTACGGCGGAAATTCACCGCGAAGGGAAAATCTTCCGGCAGGAATACCATTACGGTATCCCGCAATACGACGTAAAGGAAGTCGGCGCGTCCGACCGCACGGGTACGACTATCACGTTCAAACCCGATGAAAGTATTTTTACCCTTACTACGAAATATGACTATGACGTATTGTCCACGCGCCTGCGCGAACTGGCGTTCCTGAACAAGGGGATCTACCTTACGCTAACAGATAAGCGCGAATGGACGGAAAATGAAAATGAAACCGAAAAGCATTACCGCTCCGACCGGTTTTACTCGGAACGGGGACTGCTGGAATTTGTCGCTTACCTCGACGGCACGCGCGAAAAACTTACGGACAAACCGATTTATTTGGAAACCGAAAAAACAGGCTTGCCGATAGAAGTGGCAATGCAATATAATACCGGTTTCAGCGAAAACGTGCATTCGTACGTGAATAATATCAATACTATCGAAGGCGGCACGCACCTTTCGGGCTTCCGCCGCGGATTGACCACCACGCTGAAAAGCTATGCCGACAAAACCGGCATGTTGTCGCGCCTGCAATTTGAAATTGACCCCGCCGACTTCCGCGAAGGCTTGACCGCCGTGATTTCCGTGAAAGTGGGCGAACCGCAGTTTGAAGGGCAAACAAAAACGAAATTAGGCAACAATGAAGTAACCGCCGCCGTGTCGCAAGCAGTGAGCGAAGCGCTGAACAATTACCTGGAAGAAAATCCCAAAGACGCCAAATTGATTATCGATAAAGTTATCCTTGCCGCTACCGCCCGCCACGCCGCCCGCAAAGCACGGGAACTGGTGCAGCGTAAAACGGTGATGTCTGGCTCGGGATTGCCCGGTAAACTCGCCGACTGTTCTGACCGCGACCCCGCCAAATGTGAGATTTACCTCGTCGAAGGGGATTCCGCCGGCGGCTCAGCCAAATCGGGGCGCGACCGTACATTCCAAGCCATATTGCCTTTGCGCGGGAAAATCCTGAATGTCGAAAAAGCTATGGAACATAAAATCTTCGAAAGCGAAGAAATACGCAATATCTATACCGCCCTCGGCGTTACGGTAGGTACCGAAGAAGACAGCAAGGCGCTGAACATATCCAAACTTCGCTACCACAAAATCATTATCATGACCGACGCCGACGTGGACGGCAGTCATATCGCTACGCTGATTATGACTTTCTTCTTCCGCCACATGCAGGATTTGATAAAGAATGGATACCTTTATATTGCTACGCCCCCGCTCTATTTGGTGAAAAAAGGAAAAGAAGAACAATATTGCTGGACGGAAGAAGAACGCATCGCCGCCATAGAACGCATCGGCAAAGGTAAGGAAGTGCCCGTGCAACGTTACAAAGGGTTGGGGGAAATGAACCCCGACCAGTTGTGGAGTACCACCATGGATCCCGCCTTCCGCGTGCTGCGCCAGATAACTATCGAAAATGCCGCCGAGGCTGACCGTATCTTCTCCATGTTAATGGGCGACGAAGTGCCGCCGCGCCGTGAATTTATCGAAACACATGCTAAATATGCTAAAATAGATGCATAAACATTGGCTATTCACCATCCCCGTTTTATTGACACTTGTGGCGCTCCACACCCGGGCGCAACCGGCAGTCCAAGAATTGCTGTACCCCACAGACAGTTTATATACCGGCATTGTACTGGACGATGAAGCAGAACCCGCCTCGCTGGACGAAGACCCGGGCGACGCCGTCAATCCGATGACTGTCGCCGTTGCGGATGATGTGTTTCCCGCTCATTCGATCTATAAAATCTGGACAAGCGAGAAAGTCAATCCGTATGACATACGGCTGGTTGATATGCCGGACACGGTTACCATCAATCTTTCCGGCTATTGCCATCCGGTAAACAACCGCGTTACGTCCCACTTCGGTTTCCGCAAATGGCGGCATCACTATGGCATTGACCTGCGATTAAAACGCGGCGACTCGGTGCTTTGCGCTTTTGACGGGATAGTACGCATTGCACGGCGCAGTAAAACATACGGCAATTATGCGGTTGTGCGGCATTACAACGGTTTGGAAACCATTTACGCACACCTGAGCAAACTCTTGGTAACGCCCAACCAGCCGCTGAAATCCGGCGAACTTATCGGCTGGGGCGGCAGTACAGGTCGTTCGACAGGACCGCATCTGCATTATGAACTTCGTTACCTGGGCGTCGCTATCAACCCTACAAACATCATCGATTTTGAGCGGTGTACCACCCTCGGCGACACCCTTTACCTTACCGCCAAGCATTTCGATTATATCAAAGACATCGAAAGAATACGCGTGTGGACGGTGCGCAAAGGCGATACATTAGGGCGTATTGCCCAAAAAACCGGCATCCCCGTTAGCAGGCTGTGCCGGTTAAATAAGATTTCCCGAAAAAGTATTTTGCGCATAGGGCAGAAAGTACGCTACACGTAAGCAGTAGCGGTTCCAAACAGCCTGCTGCTACTGCTTGCCGCTTCTACAGTACGGTCGTAGTTGTTCCGCCTTTCCGGCATCCAGAATATTATTTTTGACAAGCATATCAATATCGCACGCGCCTTGCGTGGAGCGGAAGTGAACAATCCCGCGTGCAGCGTATGCGCCGATGTAAGGATGTTTAGCCAACAGTTCCCGGTCGGCGGTTTGCAGGTCTATCAAGGTCAGCAGGGAAGTATCGACGGTTACTTGCGTAGCTATTTGCTCGAAGCGTTCAGCCGTCATGTTTCTTATTTCATGCAACTGTCCAATGGTAGCAAAGCCGCCGAGTTGCTCCCGGTACTTTACTATTTGCGCGGCAGTGTATGCGCCGACGCCGCGTATTTTCACGAGTTCCGAAGTATCGGCGGTATTCAGTTCAACCATTACCGCCACCCGTTTGGGAAAATAAGCGCTGTCGGTTTTTGGAGGCGTCCGGAAAGTTTCTGCAATTTGTATGTACGGCTTTAATTGTTCAAACCGTTCCGGGGTTACTACAAATACCTTTTTGAAATCGTCGGGTTGGCGGAACACTGCGCCTTTTGCACGATAATTGACGATAGCCGCCGCCTGTTTCTGCGAAAACCCAAGCTGCTCAAAAGCGCCGGCGTCGGCAGTATTCGGATCGAAAGTAAAGAGATTGGCAGGCGGCGTCCGCACAGAGGTATAACGTTTCGGATAATTATACGCCACATCGCTCACTTCTATCATTTCGCTTTCGCCGGTAGAAAGGATTTGCGAAAGGCTGTCTATTTTTTTCTTGAAATTACTAAAGTCCGGCGTGGGGTTCGGTGAAGAAAAAATGTACGGCACAACCTGAAACGCAACCAGCAATACCAAAAGAACCGCCACCCCCATGCGTTCGCTTTTACTAAAAGTTAGGATTATTTTCAGAAATTTTTTCACGGTATAAACTATGTGTTGCCGCAGGCACGGCGTTATTTTCCGTTCATCGTCTGCCTTCTACCACAAGCGCTATTTCCCCTTTCGGTTCGCGGGCTGTGTAGTAAGCTGTAAGTTCCGTAAGGGTTCCGCGCTGGTTTTCTTCAAACAATTTGCTGAGTTCGCGCGATACACATGCCCTGCGGTCGCCGCCCAATACAGCGCTTAATTGCATAAGCGTTTTTACCAAACGGTATGGCGCTTCATAAAAAATCATCGTACGTTCTTCGCCGGCAAGTTGCGACAAGCGTGTTTTCCGTCCTTTCTTTTGCGGGAGAAACCCTTCGAAACAGAAGCGGTCGCAAGGTAAGCCGGAGTTCACCAACGCAGGAATAAGCGCGGTGGCGCCGGGCAAACATTCTACCTCTACGCCATGTTGCAGGCAGGTTCGCACCAATAAAAATCCCGGGTCGGAAATACCCGGAGTGCCTGCATCGCTTACCAATGCTACTGTTTCGCCGGCAGCTATCCGTCCGGCAATCGTATCAACCGTTTGATGTTCGTTAAATTTATGATGCGACAGCAAGCGGGTATGGATATTGTGTTTTTTGAACAGCACAGCGGTCGTTCGCGTGTCTTCGGCTAATACGATATCCGCCTCGGCAAGCACACGCAAAGCCCGGAGTGTAATATCTTCGAGATTTCCAACAGGGGTAGGCACTATGAAAAGTTTATTCATCAGGCATTCATATAACGGCGATATACCAGAGCGGTAAACTGTTTAAAAACGTCGTTATTTTTGTCCACTTGCCCGAACAATTTGGAGAGATATTGCTGCGCTTCCTCCTTATTTTTCATTTTATCCAAATCGCTGATGGCGGTTTGAAATGCGTTGCCGTCGTTGTTAAAAAGTTCCTTGGTAAATAGATATTTGTCGCTTACACCTATAGCATTAAACAGGTTGCCGACAGGCGTGGGAAGCGCCGGCGAATTTTCGTCGCCGGTGGCAAATGTATCTATGATAGAACGTGTGCGGTTCTCCGTTTGCAGGGTGGCGCTACGGGGCTTTGCCGTTGGTTTTTCTGCCGGTTTTGTTTCTGCCGGTTTTTCCGCGGGCATGTAAGACAACATTGATGACGTTTCCAGATTGTCCAGTTGTTCGCTCAAAGTAGCCAATGTTTTCCGTATATTTTCCTTGTGGTCATCCAATTTTTTTATCAGGTGGCTGTTTTCTTTTTCGCGTTTTATATCGGTGCTGCTTACCGTCCAAACATCCGATATAGCTTGTCGCAGCAAGTCGGCAACAGCTTTCTGTTCTCCAAAATCAATCATGGTTTTGGCTTGCCATCCTTGCAACGACAAGGTCGTTTTTTGGAGGGTTTGAAGAATATTTTCAATAATTTTCAGGTTATCCATTTTTTTGTATTTTTGTAAAAATAGACACAAATATACAAAAAATAATGTTTTTAGAAAGCACCAAAAAATCAGGATGGATAGAAGTTGTTACCGGTTCTATGTTTTCCGGGAAAACGGAAGAACTGATTCGACGGTTGAAACGGGCGCAGTTTGCCCGGCAGAAAGTAGAAATTTTCAAACCGCAGATAGATACGCGTTATTCGGAAGAGGCGGTCGTATCGCATGATGCAAATACTATCCGCTCTACGCCGGTTCCTTCATCTAGCGCTATCCTTTTGATGACGGGCGACGTAGAAGTAGTCGGTATTGATGAAGCGCAATTTTTCGACGATTACCTGCCGGGCGTATGCACACAGTTAGCAGACCGCGGCATCCGCGTGATTGTGGCAGGACTGGATATGGACTACACCGGAAAGCCTTTTGGTCCCATGCCGAAACTGATGTCCATTGCCGAATATGTTACAAAAGTGCACGCCATTTGCATGCGTTGCGGCGATTTGGCGCATCATTCGCACCGCTTATCTGCCGACAATAAATTAGTAGTGCTGGGCGAAAAGGATACCTACGAACCTTTGTGCCGCCACTGCTTTAATAAATTTTTCGTGAAGTGAGATGGGTAAAGTATAATACGCGTTAGCTCGTTTAACGCTATTCGTATTTCAAGATGTCCACGTTGCCGCGCAAGGCAGCCAAACCGTTACTTGCAAGCGCTGTCATTTCGTCTTCGCCGGGATATACGGACACAGGCGCAATGAATTTTATTTTTTTTGTGATAGACTCCACCATTAACGGATTCCACGCAATGCCGCCGGTAATAAGGATACCGTCCACATTGCCTTCCAATACCGTCGCCATTTCGCCGATGAATTTTGAGATGTTGTAAGCCATTGCTTCATGTACCAGCGCGGCATGTTTGTTGCCGGAAGGCAGCAGTTCCTGCTCAATTTTCTGGAATTGGTTTATGCCCAAGTGCGCCACCATACCGCCTTTTCCGGTAAGCATTTTCGTAATATCGAAAAATGAATATTTCCCGCTAAAGCAAAGTTTGGCAACCTGCAAGGTTGGTAATGTGCCGGAGCGTTCCGGCGAAAAAGGACCTTCGCCGTCCACCGCATTGGTAACGTCAATTATTTTTCCATGCTTGTGTGCGCCTACGGAAATGCCGCCGCCAAGATGCGCTACAATTAAATTCAACTCCTCGTATTTTTTCCCCATGCTCTCGGCATGCACTTTAGCAATGGCTTTTTGGTTCAATGCATGAAACGCCGCCGTGCGCCGGAATAATGGATGCCCTGCTACACGGGCGACATCCTGCAATTCGTCCACCACCACCGGGTCGGCAATAAATGCATGCGCACCCGGAATAAGTTTGGCGATGTCGTCGGCAATCAGTGCGCCAAGATTACTGGCATGTTCGCCATACTTGCAGGTCAGCAAATCGGCTTTCATTTTATCATTCACTTCAAATACGCCGGACGGCACGGGATGCATCAATCCACCGCGCCCTACCACAGCGTTAAATGCTTTTACCTCGTAGCCCGCTTCCTGCAAGACATTCAGGATAGCTTTCTTCCGGAATTCGAGTTGTTCGGTAACAATTCTGTAGTCTTTCAAATCGTTTGCATCGTGTTGCAAATTTTTTTGAAAAACATTTTTCTCATCTTCAAAAACGGCGATTTTAGTAGAAGTAGAACCGGGATTAATAGTAAGGATTTTCATGGTTTTTAATTGCTATTTTCTGATTTTTGATTGCTAATTGCGTAGTGGCACCAGCGTTCTTAACTCTTAATTTTTGTGGACATGAGCGCTGCAAGTACAATAGAGTTTAATTTTGTTTCAGCGGTATCGCCGCGACTGGAAAGGACGCAGGGCGCTTTAGCGCCCGCGACCACTGCTGCAATATGCGCTTTCGGACTTAACTGCGTAATGGTTTTATAAAAGGTATTCGCAGCTTCCAAATTCGGGAATAATAAACAATCGGCGTCGCCGGCAACTTCGCTGCTTACTTTTTTGATGCTCGCCGCTTCCTTAGAAATGGCGACGTCTAATGACAAAGGACCGTCCAGTATACAATCCTTGATTTGCCCGCGGTCAGCCATTTTTGCCAGAATAGCGCCTTCCACACAGGCAGGCATCGTCGGCAACATTTGTTCGGTGGCAGCAACAATGGCTACTTTCGGGCATTCAATGCCCAAGCGGCGTGCAGCAGTAACCAGGTAACTTACTATGACTGTTTTCTGGTGCAAATCCGGCACGGGAATGACTGCAATATCGCTTACGAATAACAATTTGTGATAATGTTCATGCGCTATCAGCGTAATGTGGCTCAGCACGGCTTTCGGCGGCAGCAATCCCTTTTCTTTATTCAGGATGGCACGCATGTACTTGTCGGTACTGCACAAGCCTTTCATCAACACATCGCCTTCGCCCGCATTGACTAATTCCACCGCCTTGGCTATTGCCGGCAACTCTTCGGCGACAGGTACTATATTAAAAATAGATGGTTCTATGTTTTCTTCGGCGCATGTTTTTTCAATGAGTTCCCGGTCGCCCACTAAGGTAACTTTTACTAATTCCTTTTTCACGCCGGCTGCTGCTGCGCCTATAGAATGAGCGTCCACTCCCCAGGCAACTACCAAATGTTTTTTAGGTAACGAAATTATTCTTGTGTAAATAGCATCAAATGAAGTAAGCATAAGCACATTTTTTTTTATGCTTACAAAGTTATTCTTTTTTTTCCGGAACACAAAATAAAATTAAGCAATAGCAGATGTAAGCACTAAATGCACAAACCAAATAAATGCAAGTAACACGGGGCAATCCCCCTGTGCCGTTACAACTTTATTCCGCTTCGAGTGAAAAAAGCGGGGCTTTCCCGAAATCCTACAAATATTTTTCCTACTTTTGCAGAAATACAGGACAAATTACATGCCTTTTATACCAACATCACGCAAAGAATTAAAAATACTGGGTTGGGATTACCTCGATATAATCCTTTTCAGCGGCGATGCCTATATTGACCATCCGTCATTTGGCACGGCAGTGATTGGGCGCGTGCTAGAAGCAGAAGGCTATCGCGTGGCTATTGTGCCGCAACCCAACTGGCGCGATGACCGGCGCGATTTCAAAAAACTCGGGCAACCGCGGCTGTTTTTCGGCATTACCTCCGGCTGCATGGACAGCATGGTGAACCATTATACCGCTAACAAACGCTTGCGCAGCAATGATGCTTATACACCCGGGGGGAAAGCCGGTTTCCGTCCCGATTATGCAACGACGGTTTACGCGCAAATACTCCGCCAATTGTTTCCCGGAACGCCCGTCATTCTTGGCGGAATAGAGGCTTCGTTGCGGCGGCTGGCGCATTACGATTATTGGAGCGATACGCTGCAACCCTCTATTTTAAAGGAAAGCAAAGCCGATTTATTAGTCTATGGCATGGGGGAAATGCCCATACGCG
>JAIRLT010000089.1 GCA_031259225.1 Prevotellaceae bacterium | reverse complement strand
GTTCTTATTTCTTCTACTACTTTTTGCTTAAAGCAAATACTGTACCGATAATGTTTCTTTGTACTTCTTGGCATATTTTGTCCTCTTTTAGGTGTCAACCTGGAGCAGGACAAGACAGCCAGCCCCTTTTACCCTTTACCTTGTACCCTTCACCCAAAAACTGGGTGCAAAGAAGAACTGCCGGTAAGGAAATCGGTAATTTTTACTATCTTCGCGTGGTGTAAATTTTTGAACGATGATAAAAAAGATAGAACTTTTTATTATGGACTGGCTGAAATCTACCGGTTTTTATGCGCCGGACAATCATTTTATAGCCGACTGCATTTTGTTTGTGGCGGCATTGCTGGTTGCTTATGGCTTGTTTTATGGCTGCCAGTGGCTGGCTACGTTCATTGCAAAAAAAATCCTGTCAAAAACAGGCTCGCTGTTCAACCGGGAACTGTTGCGCCAAAAATTTTTCCGCCGGCTGGCTTATCTTCCGTCGCTGATTGTTATCAATATTTTTAACGGCTTGCTGTTTACAACCCATCCGACGCTGCACCGGTGGTTGTCGGTAATCGTTTCCATTGCTTTTGTTTTGGCGGTTATCCGCATTATTTCCACGTTCCTGAAAGCCGCCAATGCCACCTACAATACCACAAAGTACGGTGGGCGGGACGCCATGAAAGGCTTGATGCAGGCGGCGCACATGGTGTTGTATGTTATAGCCGCCATTTTTATTATTTCGCTTTTATTGGGATTGCAGGTCGGAACGCTGTTTACAGCTCTGGGTGCGGCGTCGGCGGTGTTGATGTTGGTTTTTAAGGATTCCATTCTCGGGTTGGTTGGCGGCATCCAGCTATCCGTTAACCGGATGGTGCGTCCCGGCGACTGGATTGAAATGCCTTCGGCTGACGCCGACGGGACAGTCATCGAAATTTCGCAAATCACCGCCAAAGTGCAAAACTGGGACAATACGATTGTAACCATTCCTACCTACAACCTGATTTCGCAACCGGTGAAGAACTGGCGGGGGATGTCGGAAGCCGGCGTGCGTCGCATCAAACGGTCGGTGTACATTGATATGACCAGCGTGCTGTTTTGTACGGAAGAAATGCTGGCGCGCTACCGCAAAATACAATTCATGGATACGTATATTGACCAAAAGCAAACGGAAATCGCTACATTCAATACGGCGAAACAGGTGGATATCTCTACGGGAGTCAATGGACGGCGGCAAACCAACCTGGGGATTTTCCGCGCCTACTTGCAACGTTATTTGGAGCATCATCCCCAATTGAGCCGCGATTTTACGCTGATGGCGCGGCAACTGCAACCCACTAATTCCGGTATCCCTATTGAGATTTACGTATTCGCCACGACTACCGAGTGGGTAAAATACGAGGCTATCCAGTCCGATATTTTTGACCACATTATTGCGGCAATTCCGTATTTCGATTTGCGTATTTTCCAAAACCCTTCGTGGAACGACTACCAGTTGATGTCGTCGGGCGCGTCAAGCAATTGACGGCTCTTCAAACGTCGTTTTACCGCCCAACCCGAAACGGCAATACGTAATCGGGAGACCTTTCCGTAAAAAGAGTTCCTCATAATGTGTCCGGATAGAAAGAATTTCATCAGCGCGGGCAGCGCCGTAAATATCGCTATGGGCTTCGTATAGCGGCAAACCGTTGTGCAACGCCAATGCCTTAGTGTATTCGTGCAACGCGCGGTTGTCGGTTTTCAAATGAATGTTGCCGCCGGGTTTCAGGAATTGCGCATAACGCGCCAGAAACCGCCCGCTGGAAAGCCGTTTGCGGGGGCGCACCGGCTGCGGGTCAGGAAAGGTAATCCAGATTTCATCTACTTCGCCGGGCGCAAAAAACGACGTGATAAAATCAATGCGCGTGCGGATAAATGCGACGTTCGGCAACGGTTCTTCGGTAGCGGTTTTTGCGCCGCGCCACAACCGTGCGCCTTTCCGGTCGATGCCGATAAAATTCCTGTCGGGGTAACGCCGCGCCAGCGCTACGGTATATTCCCCGCGCCCGCACCCCAACTCCAATACAAGAGGGTGGGTATTCTTGAAGAATGCCTCCCGCCACTGTCCTTTTAAGTGAAAATCGTTCTTGAAAACCGCTTCAAACGGCGGCTGGAAGAGGAGCGTAAAAGTTTCGTTCTCGGTAAAACGTTTGTATTTGTTCTTTCCCATAATGCCGGCTATTGCCTTGTAAGGAGTATCCAACTGTTCAATGCATCATTTTTTGCACTTGCCGCAAGCCGTTTACCAGTGCGTCGATTTCTTCCTTCGTATTATAGAAAGCCAGCGAGGCGCGTATCATTCCTTGCAGGTTGAAGCGTTGCATCAGCGTGTCGGCGCAAAGGCGACCGGTGCGGACGGCTATCCCCAACTTGTCGAGGATGGCTGCCGCGTCCGACGAGTGTACGCCGTTAATAGAGAAACTCACCACGCTTGTTTTGGGGGCGGCTGTGCCGTAAATCCGCAAACCCTCCATAGCGGAGAGCTGCCGGATGGCATAAGCGGTTAATTGCTGCTCGTATGCGTGGGCAGCCGTGCGGTTGATGTCCTGCACATAATTTATCGCCACCGCCAAGCCATGCGCCCCAATGTAATTAGCCGTTCCCGCTTCAAATTTCAACGGCAGCCCGGCAAAGGTGGTTTTGGCAAACGACACGGAAGCAATCATGTCGCCGCCGCCCTGGTAAGGCGGCAGTTGTTCCAGCCATTCTTCCTTGCCGTACAGCACGCCGATACCTGTAGGTCCATACAGTTTATGCCCCGAAAAAACGTAAAAATCGCAATCCAGCGCCTGCACATCGACCTCTTCGTGGACAATGCCTTGCGCGCCGTCCACCAGTACCGGCACATGGTGCGCATGCGCCAGTTGTACAATTTCTTTTACCGGGTTTACCACGCCCAGCACGTTTGAAACCTGCGCTACGCAAAGGAGGCGGGTTTTACCGGTAAATATTTCCGGCAGTTTTTCTATTTGCAGGCGTCCCGTATCATCCACCGGGACGACCTTTAATGTCGCGCCCTTTCGCTCGCACAGCAATTGCCACGGCACAATATTTGAATGGTGTTCCGCTTCGGTCACCACGATTTCGTCGCCGCTCCGTACAAAACGTTCGCCGAACGAAAATGCCACCAAATTAATAGCAGCCGTCGTTCCTGCCGCAAACACAATTTCCTGCGTCTTTCCCGCGTTCACAAACCGGCGGACGGTTTCGCGCGCCTGCTCATAACGTTCCGTGCATTGAATAGCGAGGTAATGTATAGCCCGGTGGATATTGGCATTGCATTTCGCGTTCATTTCATCAATAGCCTCCACGACGCATTGCGGTTTCTGTGCGGTTGCCGCACTGTCCAAATAAATCAGCGGTTTTCCATATACTTGTTGTTGCAATGCCGGGAAATCGTGGCGAATAGCGGTTATATCGAATGTAGTCATAGTCTTTTCTTGCGCTTGCAAAGATAGGAAAAAGCCCCCGAACAGCAAAAACGGGGCAGGAGGAAGGGTCTTGCAATAGGGGTTTATATTTTCCCCTGTTTTAATCTTTCAAGAACATTTTGTTTTCTTCATGGTTGCACGATGAAACCCTAACGGGAACATGGTGCAACATGGTTAAGAAGCAGGATTTTTACTTCCGTTCGTGAAAATATTTAAAAAAAAACTACAGTTGGCGGAAACAACGGATCGTACCCTTCTCACTGCTTTCACCCGGGTTAGTCGCCTTCCAGTAGCCGCAACACGGATCGCACCCTGACACCCATTCCACGTCAATACCGAACCCATCTTCTCGCCCTGCATCATTTGTGTATGTCTGCTCACCGGAATGAGGCGTTCCGTTCATACAACCTATTATCGTAGCCCACCCATATGTATTATTTATTGGGGAACATTTTGAGTTCAACCCGCGCAACGCAGCGCATACGGTACTTGCAGTGGAGCTTATAGCTGTTGCAAGTGTTGAATATGTAGCCCGGATTGGTAAAAGCCAACCGGGCGGGCAAATACCCTGCACATTTCCGGTTGAGCCACTGGAACCGCCCGCATATGATGCATAAGTTTGCGCCCATGTATAAGCCCTGCCGCACTCATCTTTTGTGCAGCCGCTAATAGCAGAACCTGGACCCGCATATTTCACATTTTGCGCTAACCACCACTTATCGTCGGGCATGAATACAATTCGATACAATTCATTGTCGCGTGTGTCTTTTATCCACGCTTCCCAATTCTTCGCGCCACTGGTGCGTTGTTGGCAAAGATGCGAGGCATCCATATACAAATCGCTGCCTGTGTAAGGACAATAAAGGCTGCCAATACCGGGGCAGCCGGTGGCATCGGTAAATGTGCTTGATGAATTAACGGTTAAACTTGTTCGGACTATTGTTTTAGTTGTTACAGGCTGTGCATGGCTACTCACTATGAAATTGATTGTTCCCTTAAAAGTATAAGTTCCTTTATCCAGCGTTACATTCGGCGGAAAGTCGGAAACATAAGCGCACCAGTTGAATTTAGCGGGGACATTGGTTAATTGCACCGTAAGTGTAGCGCTGTAATTGGTAGAAGCATTACCCTCCAACCAAAACCCGTTCCGGTTAGTGCCGTCATACGATACGCCGGTAGTCGGTGAAATAGTTCCCACAGTTGCCCGCGTCCACGTATTGCCCGAAGTCGTGTTGTTGTTGTTTACCGTAAGGTAATCTACCCACACCCATACTTTGGAAAGGTGCGTAGCGTCCCGTGACCCGGCGTTCCACCACACGCGGAAAGACACGGTTTTGTTTGCATAATTTGCGCCGACCGGCTCGACGTTTGTTACCTGTGCGCTTGCTGCAATGCCTACAAGCATGGCGAAAAAGAAAATTTTTGTTCTCATAATTATTTGTTTTTTATTGTCATTATTTTGTAGCATTAGGATTGTTTTACAAACAAACACAAACTAAATTTCATTACATAAAACAACCCCTCGCTACGAATTTTTATCCGCTGCCAATGATTGCAGAATGTTTCAATAAACCTTTTCTGCAATTCGTTACTCCAACTTTTACCGTGATTTTTTCCTTGTTCCACTAAAAAACCAAGAGTAGAAATGGATGCTATACTTACTAAGTATTGAGGTTCGGGAAACCCACAAGGTAAATAAGTATAACAACCCATGTCCACTCTTGGCAGGGTTGCTATAACTTATTATTCATACCTTGTAGAAATTTTCCCGATTTCAATACTTTTTGCAGAATAAAAGTTAAAGCGATATATTTTTAATATATCAATTTCAAAATGTCAAAGAAACATAATTAACGGCGCAAATATAAAACAATATTTTTTATCTACAAATTTTATTTTAAAAATAATTTGAGCCTGTCAAGAAAAAATCGTATTTTTGTAAATCAGACATTAACAGTAAGCGAAGATGTATGAATATATCAAAGGCACAGTAACGGAATTAACACCGACATATGTGATAGTAGACAACGGCGGCACCGGTTATTTTGTAAATATTTCGCTGCAAACCTACGGGCAACTGGGAACATTGAAAGACGTGCAATTGTGGATACACCACATTGTGCGCGAAGATGCGGAACAATGGTTTGGTTTCTTTGAACGCGAAGAACGCGAAGTATTCCGTTTACTGTTGAGCGTTTCGGGCGTAGGACCTAACACGGCGCGCATGGTTCTTTCGTCGCTGACTTCGGCGGAAGTGCGTAACGCCATTCAACACGACGACGTCAGGAAATTACAAAGCATTAAAGGCATCGGAACGAAAACCGCCCAACGCGTCGTGGTGGATTTGAAAGATAAAATCGGAAAAACTATTTCATCTAATACCTCGCAAGGCTCGCCGGCTTTGCCAATGCAACTCGAAGAAGCCTTATCCGCTTTGGTAATGCTTGGTTTTAGCAAAGCGCCTGCCGAAAAAACCTTACAACTGTTGTTACGCGAAAATGCAGCCTGTACGACGGAAGACCTGATAAAAGCCGCATTGAAACGATTGTAATATGAAAGGTATTTACCTGTCAGTTTTATTATTTTGTACCTGTTATGCAGTAATGCCTGCGTGGTCGCAGTCGCTTTTGCCGCCGGATACGCCGGTGGTGGAATACGACCCGGTAACTAAAAACTATCTGTATTACCATTCTTATGACACGCGGCGCACCATACCGTTCAAAGTATTGACATCGGAAGAATACCAGCGGGAACAGTTTACCAACGCCCTGCGCAACGGCTGGGCGCAGCAGCACAGCGACGGCAGCGGCGGTCTTTTCGGTGGTACCGGCGACAACCTGTTGCCTTCAAGCATCCGCTTCGGCGTGGGAAGCGATGCGTTTTCCAAAATTTTCGGCTCCAACGAAGTGGTCATCAATCCGCAGATGTCGGTTGATTTGAGTTTTGGCGGCAAGTGGAATTATTCCGACAATCCGGTGATTGCCGAGCGTTACCGCACGGCGTTCAATTTTGATTTCATGGCGAAAATGCAATTCAACATCACCGGCAGCATCGGCGACCGGGTGAAAATGAATTTTAATTACAACACCGAAGCCACCTTCGATTTTGAAACCAACTTGAAATTAGAATACGCCGGGCATGAAGACGATATCCTGCAAAAAATCGAAGTCGGGAATGTTGCGTTCCCACTGGATGGCTCGCTAATTACCGGCAGCCAGAGTTTATTCGGTATAAAAACCGATTTGCGTTTTGGGAAATTGGATATTTCGATGGTGGTGTCGAGCCAGCGGGCGCAGTCGCAAACCGTTGAACTGGTAGGGGGCGGGCAGACCAGTGTATTTGAGATAAACGCCGACCAGTATGACGCCAACCGGCATTTCTTCCTGTCGCAATATTTTCGGGAGAATTATGATAAATGGTTAGGGCAACTTCCGTTGATACTGTCCGGTATCAACATCAAGCGCGTGGAAGTGTGGGTAACCAACAAAAGCGGACGGTTTGAAGAAACGCGCAACTTGGTGGCGTTTATTGACGCCGGCGAAAGCAATAACATATATAATCCGATGTTCAGCGGCATGGCAGGCAGGTTTCCCGACAACAAGTCCAATAATTTATTTGCGATTATTGACCGCGACAATATCCGTGATCTGGAAAATGTAACGTCCTACCTGACGGGCGCAGGATTGAAAAGCGGCGAAGATTTTGAAAAAGTCGAAAACGCCCGCAAACTGCTGTCCACCGACTATACGGTTAATACGCAGTTGGGATACATCTCGCTGAACACCGCGTTAAACAACGACGAAGTGCTGGCGGTGGCTTATGAATATGAAGCCTACGGGCAAACTTTTATTGTGGGCGAAATATCTACGGAAGGCGTGGTTGCGCCGCAGGCATTGGCATTAAAGCTACTGAAAGGTACGAATTTTTCGCCGCAGTTTCCCACGTGGAAGTTGATGATGAAAAATGTGTATGCTATAGACAATGCTTACCACATCAACCGCGACGACTTTGTGATGGACGTCATGTATGAAAATGCGGAAGCGGGAACGGCTTTGCCCTACATTTCGGAAAGCGCAATTGCCGAAAAACCGTTGCTGCGCATACTGAATTTGGATAACCTCAATTCACAAAACGACGCTATTCCCGACGGGCTTTTCGACTTTGTGGAAGGCATTACCGTGCTTGCCGACAGGGGGCGTATTATCTTCCCGGTACTGGAGCCGTTCGGCAGGTACTTGGAAGGAAAAATCAACGATCCCACAATTGCCGAGCGCTATGTGTACAAGGAACTGTATGATTCCACCCTGACCAAGGCGCAAAGTTTCGCCGAGAAAAATAAATTCCGGCTGACCGGCAGTTTCCGGTCGGAAAGCGGCAGCGAAATACGGTTAAATGCCATGAATATTCCGCAAGGTTCGGTGGTTGTAACGGCGGGCGGCGTGAAATTAGTGGAAGGCGTGGACTACGAAGTCAATTATGTGTTGGGCTCGGTGCGTATCCTCAACAGCGCATACTTGGAATCGGGCGTGCCGCTGAAAGTGTCGCTGGAAAGTCAGGAACTGTTCAACCTGCAAACAAAAACGCTGTTGGGAGCCCGCTTGAAATATACATTTAACGACCATTTCTACGTAGGCGGCACATTGCTGCACTTGAGCGAACGACCGCTGACCCAAAAGGTCAATTTCGGGGAAGAGCCTATTTCCAATACGATTTGGGGTTTGAATACATCGTTCAAAACCGAAGTGCCATGGCTGACCAAAGCTGTTGATGCCTTACCGTTCTTGGAAACGAAAGCTACGTCGAGTTTTTCTGTTGATGCGGAATTTGCGCATTTCTTGCCGGGGCATTCTTCGGCTATCGGCTCCAACGGCGCAGCGTTTATTGATGATTTCGAAGGCAGCAAGACATCGCTGGATTTGCATAATTATACCGCATGGACGTTGGCGAGCATACCGCAGGGGCAGCCGCTGCTTTTCCCCGAAGGAGCGCTGACCACGCCGCAACTCGCAACAGGATTTAACCGCGCATTGTTGTCATGGTTTAGCATTTATTCCGACTTGGTGCGCAACACCTCTTACACGCCGGCTTACCTGCGGGCGGAAGCATCAAAATACCAAAAAAACTGGTACGTGGCGGAAATACAAATTAACGATTTATTCCCCGACCGCGAAGAAATCATCGGCACGCCCACCCACATGTCGATATTTAACATGACCTATTACCCCGATGAACGCGGTCCTTATAATTACGACACCGACGGCATCCGTTCCGACGGACATTTGCAGAACCCCGAACGGCGTTGGGGCGGCGTGCAACGTTCGCTGCCGGTTACGGATTTTGAAACGGCAAATTACGATTATATTGAGTTCTGGCTGATGGACCCGTTTGTTTACAAGCCCCGATCGGAAGGCGGTAAACTGTATTTTAATCTGGGGAATATTTCGGAAGATATTTTGAAAGACGGTTTGAAATCGTTTGAAAACGGTTTAGCCCAGCCCGACGACACGGCGCGCTTCATCGAATCGGTGTGGGGACGCATGCCGAAAGACCCGCAAATTACCCTGACCTTTGACAACAACTACACCAACCGCATTTACCAGGACATCGGGTACGACGGATTGGATGATAATTACGAGCGAACTTTTTTTTCCAATTACTTGAATAGCCTGCGGTCGAAACTTTCTGCCAATGCTTACCCCTCTTTCGACAGCGACCCTTCGGGCGATAATTACCTGTATTATTTAGACCCCTACTTCGATGACGTGAAGGCAACGATTTTAGACCGCTATAAATACTACAACGGCACCGAAGGCAATTCGCGACCGCCCGAACAAACAAGCGGGGAAAATACGATGAACACGCCCAATCCCGACATGGAGGATATGAACCGCGATTATACCATGAACGAAACGGAAAGCTATTACCAGTACGAAATAGATTTAAATCCCCAGAACTTGCGGGTGGGAAGCAACTATATTACCGACATGCGTACGCTCCCTGCCAGAACGGACTTTGAGGGCGCGCAAACCGTTACTTTCTACCAGTTCAAAATCCCTATCAGTGAAGGGAAGGCTATCGGTTCTATTTCCGATTTCAAATCCATCCGTTTTATACGTATGTTCCTGCGCGGCTTTAGGGATACGACCGTATTGCGTTTTGCTTCGTTGGAACTGGTTCGCGGCGAATGGCGGCGTTACAACCAGTCGCTGATAGACGGGCAGGAAAGCGTGGCGCAACCCGAAATGCCCAATGCCGGGTTTGATATTTCCGCCGTCAATATTGAAGAAAATTCGTACCGGACGCCGGTGAACTATGTCTTGCCTCCCGGCGCCAGCCGCCAGATTGACCCCGGACAGTACCAGGTGCGCCAACTCAACGAACAGGCGTTGGAACTGCGGGTAAACAGCCTCGCCGACGGCGATGCGCGCGCGGCATACAAGAATGTAACCTTTGACTTCCGCCGCTATCGCCGGTTAATTATGGACGTGCATGCCGAAGCCATGCTCACCGCGCCTTTACGCGACAATGAACTCCAAGTATTCATCCGTATCGGCAGCGACTACCGCAATAATTACTATGAGTATGAAATCCCGTTGACGCTTACCCCGCCCGGGTTTTATTCCGATAACCAGCGCGAGCTGGTGTGGCCTGCCGGTAATAAATTAGACATAGACTTGGAACTGCTCACGAATGCCAAACTGGAACGCAACGATTACATCCGTCAGTACGGCGGTTCCATGTCGGCGGTGTATGAACAACCGCACGGGCAGAACAGTATCCGGGTGGTGGGCAACCCGAATTTGAGCGCCGTACGTACGATAATGATCGGCATTCGCAACCCGTCCAAACAAAAAAACAGCGATGACGATGGTCTCGAAAAGTCCGGCATCATTTGGGTAAATGAGTTGCGCTTGACCAATTTCAACGAGTCGAGCGGACTGGCGGCGAATGCGCGGATGTCTGCGAAATTAGCCGACTTCGGCAACATCAGTTTGTCGGGAAATATACAGACGCCGAACTTTGGCAGTCTGGAATCGAAAATAAACGAACGCTCGACGGACTACGTATACCAATACGATTTAATAACCAACTTTGAATTTGGCTTATTCTTCCCGAAAAACTTGGGTGTCCGCTTGCCGCTGTTCTTCGGCTTTTCGGAGAATTTCACTAATCCGCAATATTACCCGTTCGACCAGGACATATTGTACGACGATGCACTGGGCAACATGTCGTCCTACGAGCGCGATTCTATACGGCGGTTGTCACAGGACTACACGCGGCGCCTGTCGTTCAATGCTACCAACGTGCGCATATTTGCCAATAACATCGATGCAAAGGTATTCAGCCTTTCTAATTTACACACGAGTTTTTCTTACAACCAACTGCTTTCCCGCAATCCGCGCACCGACCACCGGCTGGAAGAAAACTACCATTTCAATTTGGGCTATGAATACAATGTAGAGCCGTTTTATGTAGAGCCGTTCAAGAAGGTTTCGTGGCTACGTTCCCCGTGGCTGCAACTGTTCCGCGATTTTCACTTTAATCCCTACCCGAATAAATTAAGGTATAATACCGACATTCAACGCACCTACCGCGAAACGCAGTTCCGGAGCGTCGTAGCGCCGGAGGTGATTATCCCGGCAACGGTGTCGAAAGACTTTTTGTGGGACGCCAATTATTATTTCTCATGGGATTTGACACGCTCCCTGTTATTGGAGTTCGACGCTACCAACCGCGCCCGTATTGACGAACCGGAAGGCGTCATCAATAAACGCTCAGATCCCGAAGGCTACCGCCACTGGCACGATTCAACATGGACGAATTTCTGGAGCCTCGGGCGCAATATCTATTACAACCAACGGATAAATGCCCGGTGGAATGTGCCGCTGAATAAAATACCGCTGTTAGCGTGGCTAAACCTCAATATAAATTACAACGCCGGTTACCAGTGGGAAGCCGCGCCGCTGTTGAGCGACGACACCTACGACCCGGGGAATACCGTGTCCAATTCCCGCACGTTCGGGGTGAATGGGAGCGTGTCGTTTGAAAATTTGTACAATAAAGTGCCGTTCTTGCGCCAAATCAACGACCAGTTTTCCGGTCGCTCGGTTAAACGCCCCGAGATGGTTGATAAAGTATATGAAAGCGCCAAAAACAGGTACACCGCCAACCGCCGGCGAACTATCAGACATAATTTAAACACCAACGACGTGCGCACACAGCTCTTCGACGCCGACGGGAACGAACTGCAAGGACAAGTAGATATCTTGGATAAAAACACGCTGGGCGTAACTTTAGACCGCGACGTCAATGCAGTAATGGTGCGGGTTACCGGTCGCGTACCCAAAAAAGAAAACCCGCTGAACCTTGCCGGGAAATCGCTGGTGCGCATGGTCATGATGCTGCGGAATATTTCCGTTACTTACAGCGACAACGGCGCCAGCCGCCTGCCCGGCTTTAAACCGGAAGCGCAAGTGCTGGGGTGGGGACAGGCAAACAACTCGTGGGCGCCCGGTTGGGCATTCGTACTCGGCTGGCAAGACGAAAACTTTATGGACTATGCACGCAAACGGTTGTGGCTTTCGACCGATACGACCCTGATAAATCCCTACTGGATGAACCGCGCGCAGACATGGGCTATCCGCGCAAGCTTGGAGCCATGGACAGACTTGCGCATCGAAATCGACGGATGGCGCAGCACGGCGGAAGACAATACATGGTACAACGTAACCACCGGGCGCAACCAACGCCAGAGTACCGGTAATTCCAGCATCTCCATCGTGAGTATTTCCACCGCCTTTGAACCGTTGAATGCGAAAAACAACTATACCTCCAAGAGCT
This sequence comes from Prevotellaceae bacterium, assembly GCA_031259225.1. Lineage (GTDB taxonomy): Bacteria > Bacteroidota > Bacteroidia > Bacteroidales > UBA932 > JAIRKX01. Next base: position 1,880 of record JAIRLT010000089.1, on the reverse strand, counting down.
TTGACAACTTCCTTGCCGCACGCAAAACCATTGCCCTGCGGCTGGCTGCCGGACGGAAACCTTTCTCTTCGGGAACGTTCAACTATAACCCGTCAGAGGTGGATAAGGACGGCTATCCGCTCCACTACGGGCAGTTGTCGCAGGAAGTATTGATACCGGCATTCCTTGCCGCCTATACCGGGCAATCGGCAAGCGCAGTCGGGCTGTCGGGTTCCCCGCGAATACCCCTGCCCAACTGGCAGGTAAATTACACCGGGCTGGCGAAACTGAAAGCATTGAAAGACATTGTTACCTCGTTCACCATTATGCATAAATACACTTCGTTGTATACCATCGGTTCGTATGTGCGCAACCAGTCCTATACGCTCGACGACGACGGCTTCAGCTATGTGCGTAACACACTCGACGATTTTATTGCCGAGCATGATATTGCAACGGTCAGCATCCGCGAAGAACTGTCGCCCCTTCTGTACGTCGATGTCGGCTGGTACAACAACCTATCCACCCGCGTCGAATGGATTAAAAACCGCACCCTGTCGCTGAGCCTGTCCAATAACCAGATTATGGAAGTACGCACCAATGAATACAGGATCGGCGCGGGATACACGTTCCGCGAAATCCCGTTAATTTTCCGGTTTGCACAGAATAATTCCCGGAACGTAAAGACCAACCTGCGCCTCCGCGGTGATTTATCTATCCGGGAAGATGTAACCATCCTCCGCAAGATTGTGATGGACGATGACGCGATACCGCAAGTATCCAGCGGCAATTATGTATTTTCTATCCGTACTTCGGCGGAATACATGGTGAGCAGCAACATCACCGCACGCCTGTTCTTCGACCGCACCGTAACCAGACCTTATGTGTCGGATATCCCCACCGCCAACACCAATGTCGGACTTAGTATTAACATATCCTTATAATATTTATTTTAAAATTTCATTTCTATGAACATTCCAACCAATTTAAAGTACACCCGCGACCATGAATGGGTACAGGTAGAAGGCGAGGTCGCCACCGCCGGCATTACCGATTATGCACAAAGCCAGTTAGGCGATATTGTATTTGTTGATGTGCCGTCCGCCGGCGAAACCCTGTTGCAAGGCGAAGTATTCGGCGCCATTGAAGCGGTGAAAACCGTAGCCGATGCTTTTATGCCGCTATCCGGCGAAGTTATCGAAGTAAACGGCGCACTCGAAAGCGAACCGCAGTTAGTCAATCAAGACCCCTACGGTAAAGGATGGCTGATACGGATAAAAGTAACCCATCCCGAAGAACTCGCTAAGTTGCTGGACGCCGGAGCATACGAAGCATTGATTTAATTTTTTTTACTTTCCTGTTAAACCTTTTTCAAACCGGATAGTCTTAGTAAGTGAAATAGGTTTTCATAGGTTTAGATTAGGCAGGGCGGGCAGCGAAAGCTGCCCGCTTTGTTTTTTTACGGGTCACCTCCCCCCAGCTCCTTCCAAACCTTATTCAACCGCGCACGTCATTGCGAGCGGAGCGAAGCAATCCGAGAGAGTTAAGAGTTATGAATTATGAGTTATGAGTTGGCTGACGCGCCGGTGCTTCGCGAATGGAGAATGGAGAATGGAGAAAGGGGCTGACGCGCCGGCGCTTCGCGAATGGAGAATGGAGAAAGGGGCTGACGCGCCGGAACTAACAATTAACCAATAGTCTCTGTGTGTAATGTGAAGGTTTCCATAGACGTCTCGCAATTTTCCATAGACGTCTTGGATTATTTTCATAAATGTTCCTGTGTTTTTTAGTTAATGAACATAATTGGCTTAAAGATTTAAAAAAATTAAAATGAGTATCCCGGCGCTCCATCGGGAAGACAACGCGACTCGCGGGGAAGACAACACGACTCGCGGGGAAGA
>JAIRLT010000050.1 GCA_031259225.1 Prevotellaceae bacterium | reverse complement strand
CGCGACCATATATGCCGGGACATGGCGCCCGACGAAAGCGCCTACGAACAAATGACCCGAATAGCCGGCAAAGTGCCCGTAGGCAGCCATGGCGTGCTGTTCAATCCGTCGCTTGCAGGAGGAAGCGCGCAGGAACCCAGCCCGGATATGCGTGGCGGATTTTTCGGGTTAAGTTTGGCAAATACGCGGGAAGATTTAATACGCGCCACTATGGAAGGTATTGCGATGGCATTGAAAGAAGTGCTGGAAACGCTAAAATCAAAGGTGGCATTGGAAACAGATATGCTGATTTGCGGCGGTGGAAGCAAAAGCAAAGTCTGGCGGCAAATTTTTGCCGATGTATATAACCAGAATATTATTAAAACAAACATCGACCAGGATGCCGCCGCTGTAGGCGCTGCCGCGCTGGCAGCCAATGCCTGCGGCATCCGCAACGGCTATCAATATATAGACCGCTTACATGTCATGGAAAGTATGGAACGCCCGGTACAGGAAAATGTAGAAAAATATGAAAAACACCAACGCCTTTTTCACGCATGGGCGGAGGCTATTCATAAGAATACGATGTATGAATTGGCTTTTTGTCACGCTTAACGCTTAGTTCTGCCAACTTTTTTTAGGACGAGACACTAACCACTAATCACTAATTGGCGCCAGCCAATCAGCAATCAGAAATTAAATATTTTTCGTACATTTGTAGAAAATAAGCGAATTCAATAAATTATGGGCATTCCTGCAATTCTGAAATCAATTTTCGGGACAAAATCCGACCGCGATTTAAAATCTGTTACACCTTATGTGGGCGCAATAAACGCCTTTTATGAAACATTTGATAAACTCGACAACGACGCCCTGCGCGCCGAAGCGCAACGGCTGAAAGCAGTCATCCGCGAACGTATCGATGACGACGAACAGCGCATCGTCGGACTGCGCGCACAGTTGGAAGATACGGAAATTGACATATCCGAAAAAGAAGCGCTGGCGACGGAAATAGACAAAATCAGCAAAACGGTGGATGAAAAAATAGAAAAAGTATTGCTGGAAATCCTCCCGGAAGCCTTTGCAATTATGAAGTCCACCGCGCGCCGCTTCAAGGAAAATGAAACCGTCGAAGTAACCGCCACCGACTTTGACCGCGACCTGGCGGCGCACAAAGAAAATGTCGTCATCAAAGGCGACAGGGCTGTCTGGAGCAATTCGTGGATGGCGGGCGGCAACCGGATTACATGGGACATGGTGCATTACGATGTACAGTTGATTGGCGGCGTGGTGCTGCACCAGGGGAAAATTGCCGAAATGGCCACCGGCGAAGGGAAAACGCTGGTGGCGACATTGCCGGTATTCCTGAACGCACTGGCGGGGCGGGGCGTGCATGTGGTAACGGTGAACGATTACCTCTCGCGCCGCGACGCCGAATGGATGGGACCGCTGTATGAATTCCACGGCTTGTCGGTCGATTGCATCGACAAGCACCAACCCAATTCCGACGCGCGGAAGAAAGCCTACCGCTCCGATGTTACTTTCGGTACGAACAACGAATTCGGCTTCGATTACCTGCGCGACAACATGGCGATTGACGCTGGTGAACTGGTGCAGCGCAAACATCATTACGCCATTGTGGACGAAGTGGACAGCGTCCTGGTGGACGACGCACGTACGCCGTTGATTATTTCCGGGCCTACGCCCAACGGCGAAGACCAGCAATTTAACGAGTTCCGCCCGTTTGTGGAAAAACTCTACGGCGTGCAGCGCAACCTCGTTACGCAATTGCTGAACGATGCAAAAAAACTGATTGCCGCCGGGAAAAATGAAGAAGGCGGGAAATTGTTGCTCCGCGCCCATAAAGGCTTGCCGAAATATACGCCGCTGATTAAATTCCTCAGCGAAGCCGGGAACAAACAACTGCTGTTGAAAACCGAAAATTTCTACATGCAGGATAATAACAAGCAAATGCACCTCGTCACCGACGATTTATATTTCATTATTGATGAAAAACAAAATTCGGTAGAGCTTTCGGATAAAGGGATTGACATCATCTCCGGCAACGTCAGCGACCATAAATTTTTCGTCCTGCCAGACATCGGGATGGAAATTGCGGATATTGAAAAACGCGCCATTCCCGACGAAGAAAAGCTGCAGGTAAAAGATGAACTGCTGGCGGATTATGCCTTGAAATCGGAACGGGTGCACACGGTCAGCCAGCTCCTGAAAGCCTATGCGATGTTTGAAAAAGACGTGGACTACGTGGTGCTGGACAACAAAGTGAAAATTGTGGACGAACAAACCGGGCGTATCCTCGAAGGTCGCCGCTATTCTGACGGCTTGCACCAGGCGATTGAAGCGAAGGAAAAAGTAAAAGTGGAAGCGGCAACGCAAACATTTGCAACTATCACGTTGCAGAATTATTTTCGCATGTACCACAAACTCGCCGGCATGACCGGTACGGCTGAAACCGAAGCGGGCGAATTTTGGACGATTTACAAACTCGATGTGGTGGTTATTCCCACCAACCGCTCCATCATCCGCAAGGATTACGACGACCAGATTTATAAAACAAAACGGGAAAAATACAACGCCGTCATCGAAGAAATCGTATCGCTAACCGAAAAAGGACGTCCCGTACTGGTGGGCACCACCTCGGTGGAAGTGTCGGAACTGTTGAGCCGCATGCTGAAACTGCGCGGCATCAAGCACAATGTACTGAACGCAAAACAACATGCCCGTGAAGCGGAAATTGTGGCGGAAGCAGGGCAGGCAAAGGCAGTAACCATTGCCACCAACATGGCTGGTCGCGGTACGGACATTAAGTTGGGCGCCGGCGTGAAGGAAGCCGGCGGGTTGGCTATCATCGGCACCGAACGGCACGACAGTCGCCGCGTTGATAGGCAGTTGCGCGGACGCGCCGGGCGGCAGGGCGACCCGGGTACTTCCAAATTTTATGTATCCTTTGAAGACGACCTGATGCGCCTCTTTGCTTCGGGGCGTATGGCTTCCATCATCGACCGCCTGGGAATGAAAGACGGGGAAGTGCTGGAACATTCCATGCTCTCGAAGTCCATTGAACGCGCCCAACGGAAAGTGGAAGAAAATAATTTCGGCATCCGCAAACGCCTGCTCGAATACGACGACGTAATGAACTCGCAACGTTCGGTAATTTATACGCGCCGCCGCCACGCATTAGACGGCGAACGGATTGACGTGGATATACAAAATACGATGGGCGACTTCTGCGAATCGCTGGTGCAACAACTGCACAATACTACCGACTACGAAGGATTTTCATTTGAAGCCATCCGCCAGCTTTCCGTGCAGCCGGCATTCGACGAAGAAACCTATAACGACAAGCCGTCCGCTAAAATCTCGGAACTGCTGCTGGAACAAATCCACAACGCATACCGGCGGAAAGTGGAAACGATGGCGCAACAGGTATTGCCGGTCATTAAACAGGTGTACGAAACACAATCGGGCGCTTACACGAACATTGCCGTACCTGTGAGCGACGGACACAAAGTATACCAATTGGTGGTGAATTTGAAGAAAGCCTACGAAACGCAAGGCAAGGAACTGTCGCGGTCGGTCGGGAAAACCATTACCCTGGTGATGATTGACGAATACTGGAAAGAACACCTGCGCGAAATGGACGAACTGAAACAGTCGGTGCAAAACGCCGTGTACGAACAAAAAGACCCGTTGCTGATTTACAAATTTGAAAGCTACGAGTTGTTCCAAAGCATGATTAACAAAATCAACCGCGATGTGCTGGCATTCCTCTTGCGCGCGCATATTCCCATCCGCGACCCGCAAAATGTACAGGAAGCCCGGCAGCAACGCCGGAACGACAAAAACCTCCAAGCAAGCCGTCCGGAATTAGCCGCCTCGTCGGGCAGCAACGAACCGCAAACAAAAATGCCCGTGCATGTAGAAAAGAAAGTCGGTCGCAATGACCCCTGCCCCTGCGGCAGCGGAAAGAAATACAAAAATTGCCACGGGAAATCGTAATTTCAAAGTAAGATCGGTAAGTTCAATAAATAAATGCAAAAAAACTTGGAATAAAAAAAAATAGTTCTATATTTGCGTTATTAATATGTTTCTTTGACATGTTGGAATTGATATATTAAAATATATCGCTTTAACTTTTATTCTGCGAACCATTCGAAATGTCGAAAATTTCTACACAGCATGAATATAAGTAAAAGCAACTGCACCAAGAATGGATGTGGTTGTTATATTTATTTGCTGTGTGGGTTTTCGACAGCCTCGAATGGTAATAAATATAACGCTCATTTCTACTCTTGGTTTTTTAGTGGAATAAGGGAAAATCACAGTAAAAGTTAAGAAATAAATTGTAGAACAAAATTTCTGCAATTATTGGCAGCGGATAAAAAATCGTAGC
>JAIRLT010000261.1 GCA_031259225.1 Prevotellaceae bacterium | reverse complement strand
GCGGGCTACCGGCTGTATCCACTTACGGGGAACATGATTGATGAATATGCGGATGAGTCTTTTCATGATAAGTTAAAATGGAGAGTGGAGAGCGCTGGCGTCAGCCCATTCTCCACTCTCCATTCTCCACTCTCCATTTTTAAATTCCGCTGAAACTTACGTTGTCGAACAGGAGTGAGGGCGTACGCCACGAAGCGTTGAGGCGTGCGTCGTTGCCGACTTCCGCGAGGCGTTCCCAAAGGGTAAGCATGTTGCCGGTAATGTTCATTTCCGAAACCGGCTTCACTAATTTCCCGTTTTCAATGAGGAAACCTTCAATGCCAAATGAGAAATCGCCCGTAGAACTGTTGCTGTTGCCGCCGTTGAAACCGGTAACCAAAATACCTTTTTTCAACTGCGCAATCAGCCCTTCCAAATCTTTACCGCCCTGTTTGAAGGTGAGGACGGACGCGCCGCTAATGGTGGGCGGCATTTTCAGCCGGTTGGCATTGTACGTATCAATAAAGTAGGTTTGCAGTACGCCGTCCGCAATAATCGTGCGCGGGTAGGTAGCGACGCCTTCGCTGTCGAACCAGCGGCTGCCCTGCGCCTGCGGAAGGTGCGGCTCGTCCGCCAATGTTAATTTCCCGGCGGCGATTTTCTTGCCTAATTTGTCTATCAAGAACGAATTTTTTTGCGCCAGCGTATTCCCGTTCAACGCAGAGATAACGGGCGAAAGCAAATTCGATACATTCATGTTATCGACAATCATCGGGTATTGCCCCGATTTGATTTTTCCTGTCCCGAGCTTGCGCAGCGCGCGTTCCAAGGCTTTTTTGCCGATACCTTCTTTTTGCAGTTTGTCCCAGAATAGCGCCCCGTCGTACCACCACGCTTCGGGACGGGCGTCGCCATCGCTCTTGAGCGAAACGCTTGCGCTGAGGCTAAACGACGTTTGCGCTTTCTCGCCTTCAAAACCGTTGCTGTCTACCAGGTAGCTGAACCAGTCCCCGTCGCCGTATGAACCAACGACGGAAATAATATGCGGGTCGGTTTGATAGACTTCTTCCACTGTGGCTTTTGCCAGTTGCAGTTTTTCGTCGGGTTGCAATTGTCCAAACCGCTTGTCGTAGCAGGCGTCGGGCGCATCGTTGCCTTTGTAGTATAATGCGGGGTCGGGTAATGTCCGGTGGGGGTCTTCCGCCAGATAGCGTGTAGCATCAATCGCATTCTTGATGAATTTTTTCAGTTCGTTTTTTTCTATCCTGTTCGTAGAGTAGGAGCCGAAGCGCCCGTCCACAAACAGCGAAACGGATAACTGGTTTTGCGATGACTGTTGCAGTTGTTCGAGTTGTGTGTCGCGGTACTCAAACGAACTTTCGGTACCGGAGCCGATGGAAATCCTGCTTGCCGAACATCCGTTTTGTTTGGCTAATTCTATCATCTCTTGTGCGAGGTTTTTATGTTGCTTTGTAATCATTTTTTTATGTAGTTAGAGTAGTTAATATAGTTAATGTAGTTAGTGAAGTTAGAGTAGTTAGTGAAGTTAAGCGCCACTGCTGACTGCTTACTGCCTACTGCCTACTGCCAACTGTTACTCCCCTCCGACGGTTAATTTTTTTACCAGCACGGAAGGTAATCCCAGCGATACCGGCACGCTTTGACCGTTCTTTCCGCACGTCCATGTGCCGCCGTCGAGTTGCTGGTTGTTGGCGACCATAGTTATATCGGCAAGCGCTTTCGGACCGTTGCCGATAACGTTGATGTCTTTAATGGGGCGCGTGAGTTTGCCGTTTTCGATAAGGTAACCCGATTTCACAAAGAACGTGAAATCGCCGGCGCCAATCTGCACTTGCCCGTTGGTGAAAACAGACGCATACACGCCGTTTTTCACGCTGGCAATAATTTCTTCTTCGGTAGCGTTGCCGTTTTCCATATAGGTGCTGCGCATGCGGGGCATGGGCGCGAAGCGGAACGATTCGCGCCGCCCGTTGCCGGTGGACGCAACGCCGTAATGTTTCGCACTGATGCGGTCATGCAGGTAGCTGGTCAGGACGCCGTTGGTCACGATATATGTTTTCTGGCTCGCCGTGCCCTCGTCGTCGAAGTTAATCGCGCCGCGGTTGCCGGCAATCGTGCCGTCGTCCGCAATATTGATGTGCTCGTCGCAGACTTTTTTGCCGAAGAGGTCGGAGAAAATGGAAATGTTTTTGCGGTTGAAATCCGCTTCAAAGGCATGCCCAATGGCTTCGTGCAAGAGGATGCCCGAACCGCCCGCCGCCAAGACTACCGGCAATTCGCCGCCTTTCGGTTTCACCGCCTTGAACATGCGCGCTGCGCCTTCGGTAGCTTCGCGTGCAATGGTTTCCACCACGTCGTCGGTTAAAAATTCCACGCCTTTGCGGGAGGCGCGGGCGGAGTAGTAGTTTTCCGTTTTCCCGTTTTCTTCCATAATACAAGAAGCGTACAACATAGCCATTGGTCTGTAGTCGGCGCACAAAATGCCGTCGGAATTATAAAACAGGATGTACGACGTGCTGTCGGACTGCGACGCCATGACTTTCACCACGCGGTTGTCCAGCGCGAAACAGCGGTCGTTGAGTTTTTGCACATAGGGCTTCTTGTCCTTTACCGACACGTCTTCCCACGAGGTTACGAAAGGATAGTAATTCGTAAACGTGGTTTCGCTTACATTGACCGCTTTTGCCGTGGCGTTGCCGGAGGCGATGCGTGCGGCGGTGCGTGCGGCTTTCAGCATTTCATCCAGCGTAATGTTTTCCACATACGCATAGCCGGTCTGGTCGCCCACGACTACCCGCACGCCCATCCCAAAATCGATGTTGGAGGACGCGCGGTTCACGGCGCCGTCTTGCAGCGAAAGCTGGTTATAAAACGTATGTTCAAAAAATAAATCGGCATAGTCGCCGCCTTTTTCGAGGGCTGCGGCAATTACCTTTTTCAGATCATTCTCGGATACGCCGAAATGCGCGAGCATCAGCGCAGCGCCTTCTTTCGTACCGGTGTGGCATGATTGCAATAAAGTCGGCAGCAATGCCGCCCCAACTAATGCCATTCCGCTTGTCTTGATAAAATCCCGTCTTTGCATAATGTTTTTTTTAGTGTGATTAATTATTTAATGTGATTAATGGTTTAATGTGCTCATGTGATTAATTTTTTTAGCTGTGAGTTATCCCTTTTGGGGTCAGGGGGCTTTCCCGTTCGTATTGGCGCCAGCCTGATTAGTCCTATTAGTACATTAAAAAAATTACCAGTTAAGTATTTTCAGGAAGTCATATTCTGCGGGGTTGGCGACGTATTTTTTTACCGCTTCGTAGTCGTCGGGAGTAACAAAGTGCAAAACATACTTTATAATCGACTGTACAAACTGCCCGTCAATATCGACCAGGCGCGGCGGGATTTTGCCGGTTTTCGAGTCTTGCAGGTCGCGCAGGAACAGCGGCGCTACATCGCCGAAATTATTTACATACACCATACATCCCGTATGCCCGGCTTTGAACAGGTCATACACGCCAAAGCCCAACAACGAGCAGTATTGGCGGTCGTAGGCAATAGGCACGTCGCAGCGTACTTCATAACCTATTTCCACCGGGCGGATTTTTACTTTCAACTTCAATGCCGAAATTTTATTTTCAATCATTTCGCAAAAGATATGCGCTTTGGAAACCTTTCCCAACTCGGGATGCCCATGGTCGTCGTACGAAAAATTAACGCCCGATTTTTGTATTTCTTCTTC
>JAIRLT010000259.1 GCA_031259225.1 Prevotellaceae bacterium | reverse complement strand
GTGGCGCTTGATTTCGGCGGACGCCCCTGGCTCGTGTGGGACGCCGTGTTCCACCGCGAGAAAATCGGCGAGCTGCCCACCGAAATGTTCCTCCACTTCTTCAAAAGCCTCAGCGACGCCGCGCGCATGAACCTGCACATCACCGCCCGCGGCGACAACGAGCACCACAAGATTGAAGGCATCTTCAAGGCTTTTGCCCGCAGCATCAAAATGGCTATCCGCCGCGACATTTATCGCTACGAACTGCCCTCCACGAAAGGAGTGATTTAGGCGATTAAGAAAATGTGCTAATGTGGTTAATTGGACTGATGCCGGAAAAAATCGAAAAAAAAATGAAATAAAATTTGGAATTAAAAAATAAAGTAATATATTTGCAGCGTTAATTCGTTCTTTTAAATTTTGTGTAATTCTGCATCTGAAACCTGATAAATTTCATGCTATAAAAGAATAGACTTTCCACAAAACGTGGCTTTAATTTATTTTTATAGCGGGTTATATCAGGACCTCAGATGCGATATATTAAGGTTCACGTTTCTTATTTTTAGTACAGGAAAAGAAGAAGCAATGAATTTTGGCAATGAGAAAAAAATTGCAGCAGGGAGTTGTTTTATAAATGTCGTTTGTGTTTGTGGGTACGTGTATAAAACAATCCCCAAGGCTGCAAAAAAAAATAATAACAATTAAAAAATAACAATTATGAAAAAAATTTTCTTTCTTTTCGCAATGCTTGCAAGCATGACAGCAAGCGCGGCAGTGACGGTTACGCCGCTCAGTACGGATTATGCCGCAAAAAAAGTAACCTTCAAAGTAAAATGGACGGACACGCCAACTGCGCCCTACAATAACCGTGTATGGGTATGGATTGATTTCTGTCAAATAAACGGTGTTACGCCCCAAAGTTTTTCGACTACTACTATTACCAGCCCCACTAAAACAGGCGGGAACGGTACTATAACCAATGTAACTACGCGCGGCTTTTTTATAGAAGATGAGGCAACCAACACCGGCACGACCGTTACGGCTATATTAAGCAATGCGCCTGCCGGCAAATTCAACTGGTGCGTTTACGGTAGCGACTACCCACCGAATGTTCTTGCAAATACTAATGGCTATTACAAATTTGCAGGAACACAACCATTCAAATTGATTGAAGCAAATGGTACAACTACTCAAACGATAGATGGCACAACCATTGCGACTACTGCCGTAACCGTGACACCGGCAACGATAACCGATGCAACAGGCTATCTCGGACTTTGGTGTCCATATACAGGCAGCGACTTGTATATGGATGCCACACATCGTTGCAGGGAACGCCAAAGCGGCGCATATAATTGGGAAGCGTGGATAAAAGACGCTCGCGATGGTGAATGGTATCGAATTGTAAAAATGCCCGATAATAAATGGTGGCTGGCGCAGAATGTGAAATATGCAAAAACCGGTATCGAAAATGCAAATGTTGGTTGTACTCCTGATAAATGTGGAAGATGTTATACAGGGGCGCAAATGAGTAGTACTTATACCGGTTCGACCGGTGCAAGTGGATATGGAACAAATAAACAAGGTATTTGTCCAAATGACTGGAAACTACCGACGACGGATACTTGGAAAACTTTTGTTTTTGCTATTGAAAATGTGACCTTGTCCAACGATGCATGTGGTGGTACTCTATGGCAGACCGGTGTTAGTGCTACCGTCGTGCAGAGATTAACATCAACCGATTATACTATATACAATGGTAATGATTATTATGGTTGGGCTAATGCAACTGCCGCCGCCGACCCCACCTGCTGTCCAACATGGCGTAGTAATGACACGCAATACCACGATTTCGGCTTTCGCCTACGCGCTAATGCCTGTTCTTGTGAAATGGGCTACTATGTAAGTATAGGTAAGTCCGGTGAAGATCGTAATTATAATGTACGTTGTTTCCGCCAACTGTAATTTTGCCTAAAATATAATAAAATAAGAAGCAATATTTTTTGCTTCCTAATAACGCTATACCCTACTATCATTAGGATATTATCAAAAAACCACAAAAAACCAATCAACCATGAAATACAAATTAGTTTATACCACTGACTTTACACGAACGCCGCTTTATACAAAATTAGTAACATTTGTAGGCGAATGCAACGCACTTATTCCAAAGATGACCTGTCAAGGGCGGAAACTGTTTGCCGGGCGTATCCGTTGGGAACTCGGGTGCATTACACAACTGTTGTTGCATGCGGCAGCTACGGAACGCGCAAATAAACGGCAACATTTTATTTCCCTTGCACAGCAACACTTTCAAGTAGTTTGCGGGTTGCTGCAATGCTGTCGCGATTTAAACTTTCTTTCGACACGCCACTATGCAACCTTAAATCTTGAAATCTTTGAATTTTGAAATTAGGAATTAGCCGGCGCGCCAGCCCCATTAACCATTATTCATTGTTCATTAGTTTCTGGATTGTTTCCTGCTTCGTTCCTCGCCGCTCGCAATGACGGTGCGAAGCGCCAGCTTAATTGTTCTTCGTTCATTCCGTCGGTTAAAACGGCAATAGATGTAGAGATGTGGAAAGAATAAAGCGTTATGAATTATGAAAAATTTCATGTACATTTGTAACGAATTATCTTACTCAAAAAATGTTTCAAGATTGGGAAAAGAAAGTGAAAGGTAAGCCGG
>JAIRLT010000043.1 GCA_031259225.1 Prevotellaceae bacterium | reverse complement strand
GCGCATTGGTTATAGGGGCGGTTACCGGGTTACTGTTATATTTTTTTAGGAAACCGGAAAGAACATGATACGGATATTTATCACGCTCTACCGGTTTTTCCGCACGCACCGCATAACGTTTTATGCGCTGTGTATCCTGTTGCCGGCAGTGATGGTTTACCTGGCGTTGCAAATCCGGTTGGAGGAAGATATTAACAGCTTCATGCCGCAGACCGAAGATACGCACTATACCGGAAAGGTTTTTAAAAATATCAAGGTAAAAGATAAAATCGCCGTGCTGGTTACTTCCAGAGATACGGCGCATCCGGCGACGCCCGGAACCATGATTGAGGGCTGCGAAGCGTTTTTCGCGCAGCTTCAACAAACGCCTGTGGGAAAGTCGCACATCAAAAAGGTGCAGTCCACAGTGGATAACCGGCTGGCGGATTTGTTGCACCAATACGTCATGGAACACCTGCCTGTTTTCCTTGACACGGCTAGTTATGCCCGTTTAGACAGCCTGCTGCAACGGGAAACAATGGAAAAACATATGGCGCGCCAATATGCCCAGTTGCTCTCGCCATGGAGTATGGTTTCGGCGAAATTCCTTGCCGCCGACCCGTTGGGGCTGTCGGGAAATATTATGAAAGACCTTGCAGCGCTGGAGCTGGACGGGAATTATACGATATACGACGAACATATTTTTTCAGACGGCAAACAATACCTCGTAGCATTCATCTCGCCGGTATTCGGCGCTGGGGAGCTTTCCAACAACGAGGTGTTCGTGGAAGAGATAGAACGCACCATCGCGGTAGTGGAACAGCAATTCCCCGCACTGGCGGTTTCTTACTTTGGGGGTATTCCCGTAGGCGTCTACAACGCCCGGCAAATTAAATCCGATGCTTTCCTCGCCATGATGCTTACCGCGCTGGTCATTGGGCTGGTCATCTTCTTTGCATTCCGCCGGAGGCTGGCTATCCCGCTAATTTTGCTGCCGGTATTGATGGGCGGGCTTTTTGCGCTTGCGCTGATGTATCTGCTACAAGGCGCCATTTCTACGATTGCTATCGGTGCGGGTTCTGTGATCCTTGGCGTGGCGTTGAGTTATTCCATTCATGTATTTTGCCATTCGCTCCATGCCCGGTCGGCGGAGCAGGTCATCCGCGAACTTGCCTACCCGATGACCATTGGAAGCTTTACGACCATCGCCGCCTTTGCCAGCCTCACTTTTATGCACACGGAAGCATTGCATGATTTTGGATTGTTTTCCTGCTTTACATTGATAGGGACTACCCTGTGTTGCTTGGTTTTTATCCCCCACCTGTTATCTTTCCAGCCGCAACAGCCCAGCCGCCTGATGCGCCTGATAGAAAAATGGAATGCCTACCCGTTTGAAAAAAACTATATAGTCATCGGACTGGTGGCGCTGGTTTTCGGCGTATCGTGCTTTTTCTGCGGAAAAGTAACTTTCCATGCCGGCATGGAACAATTAAACTATATGCCCGCCGCCCTCGCACAGGCGGAAGAGGTGCTGAAAAATGCTTTTCAGGGCGACTGCCAAACCGTGTACTTCGTCGCGACCGGCAATACGCCCGACGAGGCGCTTTCCCATTACCGGCAGGCGGCGCAAAAATGCCATGCGCTAAAAGAAAAAGCGCTGGTGAAGGAATATTCATCAGCGCATCATTTACTCCTTCCCGTTGCCGAACAACAGCGGCGCATTGACCTTTGGAACCGTTACTGGACGCCCGGAAAACGCGCCCTCCTCAAAAAAAACCTGCTGGAAACAGGGGAAAAATATACCTTCAAGGCGCAAAACATCGATGCTTTTTTGCAGCGGCTGGACAAGGAGTACCAGCCGGTGGACTATACGCAACAAGGCTTTCTGGATACTTTTGTTTTGAACGACTGGATAGATTATGCCGGCGGGCTGCCCATGGCGATTATACAGGCGCAATTGCCCGAAGAAAACAAAGAACAGGTTTACCGGGCATTCGGCGAAGATAAAAACATCGTCATCCTCGACAAAGCGTATTTTGCCGGCAAACTCTCGGCGCTGGTTAATGAGGATTTTAATGTGCTGTTATATATCGTGTCGATAATAGTGTTTTTATCCATCCTGACGTCTTACGGGAGAATAGAAATCGCCATCGTTACTTTCCTGCCGATGGTAATGAGCTGGGTCATTATACTGGGGCTGATGGCGCTTTTCGGCATAGAATTTAACGTTATCAACATCATCCTGTCTACTTTTATCTTCGGTATCGGGGATGATTTCAGCATCTTTGTGAGCGATGGTTTATTGCTCGAATATAAAACAGGGCAGCGGATTTTAACCTCCCATAAAACGGCTATTTTCTTTTCGGCATTCGCCGTAACGGCGGGCATGGGCGCTATGATTTTCTCGAAACACCCGGCGTTGTATTCTGTTTCCATCACGTCCATGATAGGAATGGGGGCGGTTATACTTATTGCTTACACCGTGCAGCCGTTCCTTTTCCGGCTTTTTATTACGGGACGCACGGCGAAACGGAAATTCCCGCATACATGGTACAGCCTTTTTATGACCGTCATGGCATTAACTATTTTTGTTGCCGGCTGCCTGTTGCTCACGGTGACGGGTTATATGCTGATGCTTTTCCCGGCAAGTAAAAAATCAAAACAGGTTTTCTTCCACCATCTGTTGTATTATTTCAGCTTCCTGCAAATCTACGCCATGCCCAACGAAAAGAAAGTGCGGCAAAACCCCGCGCACGAAACATTTGGGAAGCCGGCGGTGATTATTGCCAACCACCAGTCGGTGATTGATATTTTGCAGATGCTGACGTTGCACCCTAAAATCATTATGGTCACCAAAGAATGGGTTAGCCATTCGCCGCTGTTCGGAAAAATAGCCCGCTTTGCCGGTTTTGTGGATATCACCAAAGGCTATGAACCGGCGGTAGCGCATATCCGGCAATATATGGACGAGGGTTATTCGGTGGTGATATTCCCGGAAGGCACGCGCTCGCCTGACGGCAAACTGCAACGGTTCCACAAGGGCGCGTTTTATTTGGCGGAAGCCCTGAAAGCCGATATTATCCCGGTGCTGCTGTACGGGCATGGGCAAGCCATGTCGAAAGACGATTACCTGTACCTGAAAGACGCGACATTGGCAACGAAAATCCTGCCGCGCATCCCTTACCGCGAAGGGGAAACGTACCGGGAACGGCACAAACAGGCGTCCGCGCTGTTCAGGAAAGAACATGCGGCGTTTGTAGAAGCAACAGACCGCTCCGGAAATCCCTATCACCGCTACAAGCTGATGAAAAACTACCTCTACAAGGGAGCAGTGCTGGAATGGTACCTGCGGATAAAGGCAGCGATGGAAAAGAATTATAAACTTTTTGAACAGCTTGTACCGGCAAGGGCGGTGGTTACCGACATTGGCTGTGGATACGGTTTTTTGTGCTACATGCTGGCGTTCCGGTCGGACGAACGGGAAATTACGGGCATTGATTATGACGCCGGGAAAATAGCCACTGCGCAGCATAATTTCTCAAAGACCCGCCAGCTGCAATTTATCGCCGCCGACATATCGGAATACGCTTTCCCGCCCTCCGATGTATTTATCCTGAACGACGTGCTGCACTACCTGCCCGGGGAAAAACAATACGATGTATTGGCGCGCTGTGTGCAGCAGTTGCGTCCCGGCGGGAAAATTATTATCCGCGACGGCGACAGGGAGAAAAGCAAAAAGCATGCGCTGACCAGACTGTCGGAGTTCTTTTCCGTCAAATTACTAAACTTCAATAAAGCGGATGGTGCGCTGCATTTCATGACCATCTCCGGACTGGAAGCATTTGCGCAGCGCCATAACCTGTCGCTTTCCATAGTGGAAGAAAGCAAATACAGTTCCAACCTCTGCGTAGTCTTGATTGCTGATTTCTGATTTCTAATTTCTGATTAGCTGCCGCGCCCGCGCAATTTCTGATTTCTAATTTCTAATTTCTAATTGGCTGCCGCGCCAGCCAATTAGTCACATTTTCACATTTTCACATTAGCACATTAGCCTGCGCCAGCCTAATTAGTCACATTAGCACATTTTCACATTAGCACATTAGCCTGCGCCAGCCTAATTAGTCACATTAAACAATTAGTCACATTAGCACATTAGCCTGCGCCAGCCTAATTCATAACTCATAATTCATAACTCATAATTGGCTACCGCGCAGCGCATCCGCGTAATTCGTCTAAATCCGCGTAATTCGTACCTTAACGTAATTCGTATCTTAGCGTAATCCGCCTAAATCCGCGTAATCTTTTCCCCTCCAAAAAAACAAAAAAAATAATTCCCTAAGGCTATTGCATTTAAAAAAT
Source organism: Prevotellaceae bacterium (assembly GCA_031259225.1). Classification (GTDB taxonomy): domain Bacteria; phylum Bacteroidota; class Bacteroidia; order Bacteroidales; family UBA932; genus JAIRKX01. Next base: position 50 of record JAIRLT010000043.1, on the reverse strand, counting down.
AATTCCTATCTTTGTGCTGTTTTAACATAGTAGATTAAAATTGTCTGTAT
>JAIRLT010000042.1 GCA_031259225.1 Prevotellaceae bacterium | reverse complement strand
CAGAGTGAATTAAGAATTAGGAATTAAGAATTAGGAATTATGCTGACGCGCCAGCTTAAATCTTTGAATTTTTAAATTTTTAAATTATTCCTGCGCCAGCCGACTTATGACTTATGACTTACGACTTACGACTAAAAACTGGGGGCAAATCCAAAAATTACCTACAAATAGGTATTAAAAAAACCGTTATTTAACTTATCTTTGTATGTTATTTTCTGATAAAATGGCAAAATTATTAAATCAATTCAAAACAGGGGAACGTGGCACAGTAGAGAAGCTAACCGTTGCCGGTCCTTTGCGCCGCCGGTTATTAGATATGGGTATCACGCCCGGTACGGAAATTACTTTCAAGAAAGTTGCGCCGCTTGGCGACCCCGTAGAACTGATGATACGCGGCTATAAACTGGCTATCCGCCGCGCAGAAGCCGAAGCTGTGCTGATGAAAACGGAGGGCGAAGTATGAGGTTTGCATTAGCGGGCAATCCGAACAGCGGCAAAACAACCCTTTTTAATACCTTGACCGGAAGCTCTGCGCGGGTGGGTAACTGGCCGGGCGTAACGGTCGATAAAAAAGAAGGCGTTTACAAATGCCGTGCGCCGCTTGTATCCGGGCAGGCGGGAAATAAGGAACAGCCTGCATCCCCAACGGCTAAAATCCACATTGTCGATTTGCCGGGCATCTATTCACTGTCGCCCTATACGCCCGAAGAGGTCATTGCGCGGCAGTTTATCGTGGAAGAAAAGCCGGAACTTATTATCAATATTGTGGACGCCACCAACCTTGAGCGCAACCTGTACCTCACCACGCAATTGCTGGAGATAGATATCCCGGTGGTGGTAGCGCTCAATATGATGGATGTTATTAAACGCGAAGGGGCGGAAATGGATGTGGCGGCGTTATCCGGAAAGTTAGGCGTGCCGGTCGTTCCCATTAGCGCCCTGAATGCCGGCGATGCGCGGACGCTCATGGGGAAAGCGATACAGGAGTTGGAACATTGGCAGCCGGCAAACAATAACCGTCCGCGTGTCGCCGACTGCCCGTCATCGCCTTTTGCCGGACTTTACCGCGACGTGCTGGAACTGGTTACGGCGCATGGCATCGGGCATCCCGTTTTCCATACCGTCAAATTATTGGAAAACGACGCTATCGAACTGTTGCACGACACGGGCTTGACCACCGCCATTCAAAACCTGAAACTGCAATTTGAACATTCCGCCGCCGCCGGCGATACGGGCGCATCGCAACCCGCCGTTGATTACGAAGCGGAGATGGCGGACTTGCGCTACAAGTTTATCACAAACGAGGTGAAGCCTGCCGTCGTCAAATCATACCGGAACCGGAGCCTGTCGCAATCGGAAAAAATCGACCGGATGCTTACGCACCGGGTTTGGGGATTGCCGGCATTCCTGTTCATCCTGTTTGCGGTGTTCCATTTGATTTTTGCCGCCGACTTTTTATTCCTGAAACGTCTCGGCGTTTTGAGCGAAAGCATCCCCAGTTTGGGCGTGCTGTTGCAGGGCTACACCGAAATGTTGCAAACATTCGCCGGCGAGCAGTTCACCGGTTTCCTGCGAAGCGCAGGCGCCGCGCCGTGGGCTATTGGGTTACTGGTAAACGGGCTGGTAAACGGCGTATGTACCGTGCTGACATTCCTGCCGCAGATATTATTGTTGTTCCTGTTCCTGTCCATTTTGGAAGATACCGGCTATATGGCGCGTGTAGCATTCCTGATGGATCGCCCGCTGCGGCGGTTCGGGTTATCGGGCAAAGCCATTTTGCCGATGCTGATGGGCTTCGGGTGTTCCGTGCCCGCCATGATGGGCACGCGTACGCTCGACAACGAAAAAGAAAAACGGCTGACGTTAATGCTTATTCCGTTCTTCTCTTGCGGCGCAAAGCTGGCAATATGGTCTATCATTGTCGCCACGATGTTTCCCGAGAATGCCGATTTTGTTGTCTTTGCCGTATATGCCATTGGCGTCGCCGTAGCGGTATTGGCGGCGTTGGCGCTTAAAAAAACGGTGTTCAAAAAAAACCGGTCGAACTTCGTACTGGAATTGCCGGTGTACCGTTTGCCGCGTATAAAAAACACGTCGCTTTACCTGTGGGAAAAGTTGAAAGGTTTTTTGATTACGGTAACTACCATTGTGGCGGCGGCAACGATTGTGATATGGTTTTTGCAAAACTTTAATTTCCGTTTCGAGATGCTCGACCCCGGCGACAGCGTTCACAGCATACTCGGGCAAATCGGCTCTGCTATTCACTGGATTTTTGTGCCGCTGGGCTTTGCGGAAGGTCCCGACGGGTGGAAACTCATTGTGGCTATTTTAACCGGGCTGATTGCAAAAGAGCTGGTAGTTGCTACGATGGGCGTCCTCTACATTCCCGGTTTCAGCGAAGAGGCGGCGCAAACGCCGGAAGGTGAAAGTTCGTTGATTGCCGTCCTTGCCACGTTGTCGGTATTTTCGCCGCTGACCGCCATGACGTTTATGATATTTAATTTGCTCAGCGTGCCTTGTTTTGCCGCCGTAGCCACAGCTTTTACCGAATTGAAAAGCGCGAAATGGACGCTCTTCACGCTTTTCTTCTGGTTCGCCACCGCATGGATAGTAAGTTTCATCGTCTATCAAACGGGCGCACTGTTTTTGAAAATGAATATAGCCACTACTGTGGTACTGTTGTTAGCATTGTCCATCATCGGCGGGAGCATTGTATATGCGGCTACGCGCAAAAACAAAAAGAAATACCCCTGTACCGATTGCAACGGCTGTTCACAATGTGATTAGAAGATGTGAAGATGTGAAGATGTGAAGATGTGGAAATGAAGAGCAATAAACATAATGGCGTCCGCTAAATCTGTAAATCTGTAAATCCGTAAATTTGTAAATCAAAATGACTCCTGATAGAAATATAAAAATAGCGTTTTTCCTGAACCTTGCGTTCAGTATTATAGAGGTCATTGGCGGCTTCTTTACCAACAGCATCGCCATTCTTTCCGAT
>JAIRLT010000039.1 GCA_031259225.1 Prevotellaceae bacterium | reverse complement strand
CCCCTGTACTTCGCCCTCCGCTGGGAAAACACCCGCGGCGAAAAAGGTCCCTGGAGCGAAATACAGGAAACAATGGTGCCGTAATGGGCAGTGGGCAGTAGGCAGTAGGCAGTGCTGGCGCTTCGCGAATGGAGAGTGGAGAATGGAGAGTGGAAAGCTGCTGACGCGTCAGAGTGAATTAGGAATTAGGAATTAAGAATTAGGAATTAGCTGGCGCGCCAGCCGACTTACGACTTATGACTTACGACTTACGACTAAAAGGGTGCAACAAAGAACTGCCGGTAAGGAAACTTGCCGGCGGTTTTTCTTGAAACCTGTAAATCCCTCCTGACACTCTGTCCATATTTATATGTGGCAGGGTTTTTGTTTTTGACCTCAGGTGTTAAGAAAAAATAAGTAATTATGAACGACCATCAAGAACTGAACAAAAACGAAGAACAATCATCCCTTAAAGACATTCAACAGGAAGCAAATTCTGCAACGGAAGCGCCGGAAATAACGGAACCGGTAAATGAAGATGCCAAAACTGCCGCTGCCGAACCGACAATAGAGGAAAAATTGGCAGAAGCTACCGATAATTATTTGCGGCTGGCAGCAGAATTTGATAATTACCGTAAACGCATGGCAAAAGAACGGCTGGAATTATTCGCCACTGCCGGCAGCGACGTCATCGCCGGCTTGCTGCCCGTGCTTGACGACTTTGAACGTGCATTGAACGCCCTGCAACCGGTAGCATCGCCGGAAACAGAAGGCGTCCAACTGATTTACGACAAACTGTACAGTTATCTTCAAAGCAAGGGACTGCAACGGATAGAAGCCCTCGGCGCCACGATGGATACCGACTGCCACGAAGCAGTGGCAAATATACCCGCTCCCACGCCCGGGCAGAAAGGAAAAATCATCGACGAAGTGCAGCGCGGCTATACACTGAACGGTAAAATTATCCGCTACGCCAAAGTAGTGGTAGGGAATTAAGAATTAAGAATTAGAAATTAAGAATTAGGAATTGGCTGCGCCGGAAGCGTTAAGTGTGCCGGCGCCGGCAGTCGGAAATTAGAAACCAGAAATTAGAAACATGCGTGATTATTACGAAATATTAGAAGTGGCAAAGACCTCTACAGCAGAGGAAATCAAGAAAGCCTACCGGAAAAAGGCGATACAGTACCACCCCGATAAAAATCCGGGCAATAAAGAGGCGGAAGAACACTTCAAAGAAGCCGCCGAAGCCTACGACGTGCTGAGCGACCCGAATAAACGCGCCCGCTACGACCAGTTCGGTCATGCAGGCGTAGGCGGTGCAAGCGGCGGTGGCTATGGCGGCGGGTTCTCGTCAATGGAAGATATTTTCTCGCATTTCGGCGATTTATTCGAATCGTTCGGTATTGGCGGCAATTTCCGGGGCAATCCTTTCGGCGGGCGCCGACAACAGGCGGTTGCACGCGGCTCCGATATACGCATCCGCGTCAAACTGTCATTGAAAGAAATTGCCCACGGCATAGAGAAAAAAGTAAAATTAAATAAACTGGCGCCTTGCGACGAATGCCACGGCAAAGGCGCAAAAGACAGCAACGCCTTTGCTACCTGTACCACCTGCAAGGGCTCCGGCGTAGTGATGCGCGTTACCCAAACCATACTCGGCACGATGCAGCAGACAACCACCTGCCCCACATGCCATGGCGATGGGAAAACAATTACCGCGCCCTGCCCGAAGTGCCGCGGCGAAGGCACCACGCGCAAAGAAGAAGAAATCACCTTTAAAATCCCCGCCGGCGTGGAAGAAGGAATGCAACTGACGGTTACCGGCAAAGGCAATGCGGCGCGGCGCGGCGGCATAAACGGGAATTTATTAGTGGTGATTGAAGAAGAACCGCACGAAGAATTTCAACGCGACACAAACGATTTGATTTACCAGTTGCCTGTGTCCATTGCGCAGGCAGCCATAGGCACGACATTAGAGATCCCGCTGGTTGAAGGAAAAGCCAAAATAAAAATAGAACCCGGCACGCAATCGGGACGCATATTGCGCCTGCGCGGCAAAGGACTACCCAGCCTCAACGGCTACGGCTCCGGCGACATGCTGGTTCAGGTGATTGTATGGATACCTAAAAAATTCACCAAAGAAGAACAAAAAATATTGGAAAAATTAGGCGCATCCGAAAACTTCAAACCGAAAAAAGTAAAGCGTGAAACGTAAAGCGTGAAGCGTACAATATAAGGCATACAAACCATATCAACATAACCAACATATCAAAAAAACATGTTTATATCTGAAATTATTTCGATTTTGAATGCGCAACGCATTCCGGGACATTCCGGCGACGCTGAAATATCCTCCCTGCTCGCCGGCAGCCGGCATTTACCTGCCACAGAGGGCTGCCTGTTTTTTGCTTTGAAAAGCGCCCGCAACGATGACCATCACCGCATCGAAGAACTGTATGGCAAAGGCGTACGGCACTTTGTAGTGCAATACATCCCGGAAAATATGAAAGGCAGGGATGACGCCGACTTCCTGTTAGTGGAAAATACGCTGGACGCTTTGCGGCAATTAGCGGCGGCACACCGGAAACAGTTCACTGTACCGATAACAGGCATCACTGGGGACAACGGGAAAACCACCGTCAAAGAATGGCTGGCATACCTGCTGGCGGCAGACCGGAAAGTAGTGAAAAGCCCGAAAAGCTATTACTGCCCGGCGGGCGTACCGCTTGCCGTTTGGGAAATGCAGCCCGGCGACGACATCGCTATCTTTGAAGCAGGACGCTCGCAACCCGGCGGCATGCAACGCAACCGCGAGGTCATACAACCAACGGCAGGCATTCTTACCGGCGTTGATGCAGTGTTCGACGAACATTTTACTACCCGGGAACAGAAAATCGAAGAAGACCTGCAACTCTTCACCGGCGTGAAAACACTTATCTACTGCGCCGACCACGCCGACGTCCGGCAACAGGTAGCCGGTAACCCGGCGCTGAAAGAAATTCCGGCATTCACATGGGGAACGGCAAGGGGAAGTACATTGCGGCGGCAGGACACCGTCATACAAAACGGCAGCGCTACCCTCACGGCAACCTACAAGAAAGAACAACTCGCCATAACTATCCCGTTTACCGATAAAGCCGCTATTGAAAATGCCATGCACTGCTGGGCATTCCTGCTGCTGATGAAGTACTCGCCAAAAGTGATTGCGGAACGCATGCAAACGCTGCCGGCGGTTGGCACGCGGATGGAACTAAAAGAAGCTATCAACAACTGTTCGCTGGTCAGCGACGGCTATCCTTCCGGTTTCCACTCATTGCAAACGGCGGTGGATTTTTTAAACCGGCAACAGCAACACACGAAAAAAACGGTTATTCTGCTCAACTTCCCGCCCGGACGCGGGTACGGCGAAAACGAATGGTACGCCGCTATTGCCCGGCTACTGGCGGAAAACAATATTTCCCGCATCATCGGCATCGGGCAGGCGGTTGCACAGCATGCCGGCGAGTTTACGATAGAAAAAAGTTTCTTCCCCGACGCAGCATCTTTCCTCCGCGATTTCCCGCTTTCCGGTTTCCGGGATGAAGCCATACTCTTGAAAGGCGTACAAACAGCGGCATTCGAGAAAATCGACAGCGCCCTGCAAGAGAAAACTTACAAAACAAAACTGGAAATAAACTTGGACGCCATAACGCATAATTTGGATCATTTCCGCTCAAAACTGACGTCCGGCGTGCGGTTGATGGCGATGGTCAAAGCCTTTTCGTATGGCAGCGGAAGTTTTGAAATTGCCGGCTTATTACAATCCCGGCAGGTCGATTACCTGGGCGTCGCCAGCATCGACGAAGGCGTGGAACTGCGCAAAGCCGGCATCCGGACGCCGATCATGGTGATAAACCCCGAAGAACAATACTTCGGCAAAATGACCGACTACCAACTGGAGCCCGAAATATACAACCTGCGCACATGGCGCGCCCTGCTCGAATACATCAACAGCCGGACAGCCCCTGCGCCGCCCGTGCCTGTACACATCAAGCTGGATACCGGCATGCACCGGCTGGGATTTGGGGATAATGACCTGCCGCAATTATTGGAAGAACTGGCAAAAATCCGGCAAGACGGCGGCGAACAACCCGCTGTACACATTGCCTCCGTGTTCTCCCACTTGGCGGCAAGCGACAACCCGCAATTAGACCGCTTCACCCACCGGCAAATAGTTACTTTCAAACGCATGGCGCAACAAGTGAAAACAGTCTGCGGCTATCCCGTATGCCGCCACATCTTAAATTCGGCGGGCATTGCACGCTTCCCCGAAGCGCAATTTGACATGGTACGGCTGGGCATCGGGCTGTACGGCATCGGCGTGAACGAAACGGAACAACAACACCTGAAAAATATCAGCACCCTGAAAACCGTGATTTCACAAATAAAACAACTCCCCGCCGGCGAAACCGTCGGCTACAATCGCAACCATAAAGTCACACGGGAAATACGCATCGGCATTATTCCCATTGGCTACGCCGACGGTCTGCCGCGCAAGTTCGGCAACGGGAAAGGAAGCGTGTGGGTAAATGAAAAACAGGCGCCGGTTATCGGAAATGTCTGCATGGACATGTGCATGATTGACCTCTCCGGCATTACGGCGCAGGAAAACGACGAAGTAATTGTTTTCGGCGACGCGCAACCCGTAACCGAAGTCGCCAAAAACCTTGAAACTATTCCCTACGAAGTCTTCACAAACATTTCGCGGCGCGTAAAACGAAGCTACTTTCAGGAATAATTTTTTACCTTTGCACAAAAAAGCCTACCATGATTGACTTCTTTGTAACAATCGACCAACAGTTATTTTTATTCCTTAACGGGCTGCACTGCGCATGGCTGGATCCGATGATGGTATTCGCCTCCGGCAAATGGTCATGGATCTTGCTGTATGCCGGAATGCTTTTTTTCTTCTTCCGGGAACGCCCATGGAAAGCCGGGTTACTGGCGCTCCTCTCCGTAGCCCTCACCTTTGCCCTGACCGACCAGCTGGGAGGCGTCATCAAACATGCCGTGCAACGCCCACGCCCCTGCGTAGAATTTGAAGGAATACTGTATTCACTGGAAGCCTGCGGCGGACGCTTCGCCAGCTTCGTATCCAACCATGCCGCCAACATATTCGGCTCGGCAACCGTTTCCGCCCTGATTTTCCGCAAAAAATATTACACCACGGGCATTTACTCATGGGCGGCGCTGGTCGCATACAGCCGCATCTACGTAGGAAAACACTACCCCTTAGACCTACTGGGCGGTGCGCTGCTCGGGATAACACTCGGCTACCTCGTATTCCTGCTGTACAAAAAAATAACCGCCCGGATTACCGCCGCTCCCAAGCAAACCAACCCTTCCACCGGCATGCAGGCGGGGAAAATTATTTACACCCTTTGCTACTACCTCTACACGGTCATTACGACGCCGGTGATTTTCCTCATCGCGTTCGTACTCCTGCTGCTGACCGCCCCCTTCGACCGCAACAGGAAAATCCTGCACTACTATTCCTATTTCTGGGGACTGCAATACTTCTGGATTGCCCCCTGGTGGCACCTCCGCCTGAACGGGCTGGAAAATGTAACGCCAAAGAAAAAATACATCATCATGGCAAACCACCAGTCGCTGATTGACATTTGCCTCCTCTACAAAATCCCCCGACCGTTCAAATGGATTTCGAAAAAAGAAGTACTGCGGATGCCCTTTGTCGGCTGGGCGCTCTGGCTGCACCACGACGTGCTGATTTCACGCGACCGCGCAGGACTGAAAAAAATGCTGAAAGAAGCACAGGAATACCTGCGCCAAAACGTAAGCATCATCCTCTTTCCAGAAGGCACGCGCACAAAAGACGGGCAAATGCACGACTTCAAGGAAGGCGGCTTCCTGCTGGCGAAGACAACGAAAACGGCTATCCTGCCCGTTGTCCTTGACGGAACGTTCAACGTCCTCCACAAAAATAGCTGGCTCCTGCGGCGCAAACAAACTTTCTGCGTAAACATCCTCCCTGAAATTCCCGAAGAAGAAGTAGCCGCCACCTCCACCAAAGAAATGATGCACCGGCTGTACGACATCATGCGCAACACCCATCAGCAAATGGCGCCGGAAAAATACGGAATTTGAAGATTTAAAGATTTAAAAAATTTGTAGATAAAAAATAAAGTAATATATTTGCACCATTAAGCACATGTTCTTTTTTATGAAAATTGAAAGTTGATAACAGTATTGGCTTTTTATTAAGTTCCCTGAAATCCACTAAATTTCAGACCTTATATAGAATAAACTTCACAAACAAGCGTGGTTTGGTTTATTATATAAGGTGGGTCTTAGTGGAACCTCAGGGAACAGTAAATCAAATCACGTTTCATTTCTCCGGACAGGGGAACACAAACGGTATAAAATTGGCAGCAACTAAAAAATCGCTACACGGGTTATTTAATTATAAAGAAAAGATGAACCATAGAGCAGGAAGAATAAACACAGGAACACAGAGCAAATTAATTACAATGCTTGGATTATTTTCATAAATGTTCCTGTGTTTTTTTAGTTAATGAACATAATTGGCTTAAAGATTTAAAAAAATTAAAATGAGTATCCCGGCGCTCCATCGGGAAGACAACGCGACTCGCGGGGAAGACAACACGACTCGCGGGGAAGA
>JAIRLT010000260.1 GCA_031259225.1 Prevotellaceae bacterium | reverse complement strand
AAATCAGAAATTAAAAATCAAATGAAAGCAATAACCGTGCATGGCGCACGCGAACATAATTTAAAAAACATAGACGTAACTATTCCCCGCAACAAACTTACAGTAATTACCGGATTGAGCGGCAGCGGGAAATCATCATTAGCATTTAATACCATTTATGCCGAAGGACAACGGCGGTACCTGGAAACACTCCCATCCTACGCACGGCAATTCCTGAGTAACATGGAACGCCCCAACGTAGACCATATCGCCGGATTAAGCCCGGTAATTGCTATCGAACAAAAAACAATCAATAAAAACCCCCGCTCTACGGTCGGCACGATTACCGAAATTTATGATTTCATGCGTTTATTGTATGCTCGCGCATCCATTGCCTATTCAAAGAATACGGGCGAGCAAATGGTGCGGTATACCGACGAACAAATTGTGCAGTTAATCATCCAGCAGTTCCTTCATCAAAAGTGCCTGCTGCTGGCGCCTTTGATAAAAGGACGAAAGGGGCATTATAAAGAACTGTTTGAACAATTGCGCAAACACGGTTTCCTCTCTGTCCGCATCGACGGGGTGATTACGGAAATCCGCCCGCAGCATAAATTAGACCGCTACAAAGTACACTTTATCGAAGTGGTGATTGACAAACTTACTCCGAACAAAGCCTATGAGCAACGGTTGCGCAATTCTGTCGCTACCGCCATGCAGCAGGGCTCCGGGGAAATAGCTGTACTGGACATCGAAAAAAAACAAATGCATTATTACAGCCGTTCATATATGTGCCCGTCGACCGGTATTTCGTATGCCGAGCCGGCGCCGCATTCGTTTTCGTTCAATTCGCCGCAAGGCGCATGCCCATACTGCAACGGGCTGGGGACAATCGCTGAAACGGATATAAAAAAAATTATTCCCAACCCGGCGGTGAGTATTAAAAAAGGCGGCATCAAAATATTAGGCAAACAACGCAACAACCAGCTCTTCGCCGTGCTGGAAGCCATTGCTCGAAAATATACATTCACAATGGACACCCCTATCGCCGATATTCCGAAAACAGCCATGAATATTATTTTGTACGGCTCTGATGAACTCTTCCAAGTTATCGGGAAAGAAACGGCGAATGCCGACGAAAAAAAGCCATGGGATTTCGCAACAAATTTCCCCGGCATAATGAGCCTGCTCGAAAAAACCGACGACGATGAAAGCGACTACACCGGCGCCATACGTCCCAACCGGTTCCTTAAATACATACCTTGCCCCGAATGCCACGGTACACGCCTGAAAGAAGAAACCCTGTTCTTCAAGATTGCCGGGAAAAACATCACGGAACTCTCCAACATGGATATTTTATCGCTGTCTAACTGGTTTGAAGAAATCAACCCCAAATTAAGCAGCCGCCAGCAGTCAATCGCCAAAGACATTTTGAAAGAAATATGCGACCGCTTGACATTTATGAAAGATGTCGGGCTGGGGTATTTATCGCTCAACCGCAGCGCGCGCAGCCTTAGCGGCGGCGAAAGCCAACGTATCCGGCTGGCGTCGCAAATCGGCTCGAAGCTGGTGAATGTACTCTACATTATGGATGAACCGAGCATCGGGCTGCATCAATACGACAACCAAAAACTGATTACCGCGCTGAAAAGGCTGCGCGACGAAGGAAATTCCGTCATTGTCGTAGAGCACGACGAAGAAATAATCCGCCAATCCGATTTCCTGATTGACCTGGGACCGGCTGCCGGGGAAAAAGGCGGCAAGGTTATCTATGCTGCCCCGCCCCCACTCCGCCAAGAGGACACGGGGGACGACTCCCTCACGTTGCAATACCTGTCCGGCAAAAAGCAAATACCCCTGCCGGCGCACCGGCGCAAGGGCAATGGAAAGAAAATAACCCTCTCCGGCGCATCGGGTAATAACCTGAAAAACCTTACCGTCGATTTCCCGTTAGGTATTTTCATCTGCGTAACCGGTATGAGCGGCAGCGGGAAATCGTCGCTCATCAATGAAACGCTGCATCCCATACTGAGCAAGAAACTGTACCGTACTAATGCCGACCCGTTGCCCTATGAAGCCATAGACGGTATCCAACATATCGACAAAGTAATTGAAGTAAACCAGATGCCGATAGGACGCTTACCGCGCAGCAATACGGCAACGTACACCAGCCTGTTCCTCGATATACGCAAACTGTTCGTAGAAACGCCCGACGCAAAAATACGCGGCTACAAAGCCGGGCGTTTTTCATTCAACATAAGGGGCGGGCGCTGCGAAGACTGCCACGGCGCAGGCGTGCAAACAATTGAAATGAGTTTCATGCCCGACATATACGTTACCTGCAAAACCTGCAACGGCAAACGCTATAACCGCGAAACCCTCGAGGTGCGCTACAAAGGAAAAAACATCAGCGACGTGCTGAACATGACCATCAACGTTGCCCATGATTTCTTTATGCACATACCCAGCATGAAGAAAAAACTGCAAGCCTTGCAAGAGGTCGGGCTGGGATATGTGAAACTCGGGCAGCCATCGCCCACGCTGAGCGGCGGAGAAAGCCAACGCGTGAAACTCGCTGCCGAACTGGCGAAACCCTGTACCGGCAACACCCTCTATATCCTCGACGAGCCTACCACCGGTTTACATTTTGAAGACGTACACATCCTGCTCGGCGTATTAAACCGGTTGGTGGAAAACGGAAATACGGTAATCGTCATCGAACACCATTTAGACGTGATTAAAACCGCAGACTACATTATTGACCTCGGACCGGAAGGTGGCGAAAAAGGCGGTTATATCCTCGCCTCCGGCACGCCCGAAGAAATCGCGCAATGCAACCGCAGCTATACCGGGCAAGCGCTTAAACAACATTTAAAGTTGAGAGTT
>JAIRLT010000256.1 GCA_031259225.1 Prevotellaceae bacterium | reverse complement strand
TTTTGTAGCATCAGGGTTGTTTCCAAACACAAACTTTTTCTTATAAAACAACCCCTCGCTACGATTTTTAATTCGTTGCCAATTTCCTGCTAATAGTTCTCTAATCTAAGTTTAGCAGGGACTTTATTCGTGTATCGTAAAAAATACGAACGCGAACTCTGCTTACTCTGTAAAAGGTCTTCGACTACCTGCGTTAAAATAAACAAAGTCCACGTTTCACTTGTGGAATTTGGCTTAATTCTTTAACGCAAAAATGATCGAAGTTTTTTACAGAGAATATAAGCCGGCATATTTTTAATATGCCTTTTCAATATTTAAAAGAACATTATTACGCTACAAATATATGACTTTATTTTTTATTTGCAAATTTTATTTCATGATTTTTATTATTTCGGTTGCATTTACTATTTGAACTTACCGTTGAAAGTCATAAATCTTGACAAGTGCAGTGGCGCCGGTATTCTTTAACTTCTCTAAATTCTTTAACTTCATTAACTCTTCTAAATTCGTAATTCGTAATTCCTAATTCTTTTGTACCTTTGTTCCTGAATTTCATCAGCAACAATATGACGGCGCAAGAACTGTACGAACAAATCCGGTTAAAGCAATCGTTCCTTTGCGTGGGACTGGACAGTGATATTAAAAAAATACCGGAACACCTGTTGTCATTGCCCGAGCCGCTGTTTGCGTTCAACCGCGCGATTATCGACGCCACGGCGGAATATGCGGTAGCGTTCAAACCGAACACTGCCTTCTACGAGGCGCTGGGCGCAAAGGGTTGGGTGCAGTTGGCAAAAACCGTGCAATACATCCGGCAGTATTATCCCGCGCTGTTCATCATTGCCGACGCCAAACGCGGCGACATCGGCAATACGTCGCGCCTGTACGCCGAAGCGTTTTTTGAAACGATGGACGTGGATGCGGTAACCCTCTCGCCCTATATGGGGCGCGACGCCGTGCAGCCCTTTCTGGAATACGGCGGCAAATGGGCGGTGTTGCTTGCCTTGACCTCCAATGCTTCGGCAACGGATTTTGAAACGCTGTCCACAGCCGGCGGGCGGAAGTTGTACGAGGCGGTATTGGAAACGTCGTCGGGCTGGGGCACGGTCGATAACATCATGTACGTGGCGGGCGCGACGCAGGCGGCGATGCTGGCGGACATCCGGAAAATTGTCCCGCATCATTTTTTATTGATACCCGGCGTCGGCGCGCAGGGCGGCAGCCTGGAAGAGGTCGTCAAATATGGGCTTAACGAACAATGCGGGTTATTGGTTAATTCGTCGCGCGAAATAATTTTTGCCGGGCACGATCGCCGCTTTGCCCAAGCTGCCGGCATGAAAGCTCGAACGCTGCAAAAAAGTATGAAGTATGAAGTTTAAAGTTAGCTGGCGCCAGCCCACTAACCACTAACCATTAACCACTAATCACTAACCATTAAAAAATGACTTACGACTCACGACTTACGACTTACGACTGCCTCCGCATCCGGGAGTTTGTCAATCCCGTGCTGGAAATGGCGGAAATAGCCGACCGCATGGCAAAAAGCGGCAACGGCGGCAAAGCCCTGTTGTTCGAGAATACCGGCACGGCATTCCCGGTACTGATGAATTTGTACGGCTCAACCCCGCGCATGTTGCAAGCGTTGGGGCTGGGGGCGTACGAAGAGATAGAGCAGCGATTCAACCGGCTGTTTTCGGATGTATTGTCGCCCAAACAATCTTTGTGGGACAAACTGAAATTGTTGCCCGCCTTGAAGCAGGCAACGCAGTGGCTACCGGAAGTGCGCAAAGAGCGCGGCGCATGCCAGGACGTTGTAATGCCGCAGCCCGACTTGTCAAAATTGCCTATATTACAATGCTGGCCGCACGACGGTGGGCGTTTCATCACTTTGCCGATGGTGCATACGAAAGACCCTGCTACCGGCGCGCGGAATGTGGGGATGTACCGGATGCAGGCGTTTTCCAACACTACCGCCGGCATGCACTGGCATCGCCATAAAACCGGCGCACGGCATTTTGCCGCCTTTGCGGCGCAACACAAGGAAGGACGCTTCCCGGTGGCTGTGGCATTGGGCGGCGACCCGGTGTATGCCTATTGCGCAGTAGCGCCCATGCCCGAAAACGTAGATGAGTATTTGCTGGCGGGTTTCCTGCGGAATAAGCCGGTGCCGCTGGTTCGTTGCTTAACGCAACCGCTGGAAGTGCCTGCCGATGCTGATTTTGTCATTGAAGGTTATGTGGACGTTCAGGCATTGCCCGAAACGGAAGGTCCGTTTGGCGACCACACCGGGTTTTATTCGTTGGAAGATTTGTATCCCGTGATGCAGGTAACGAGCATCACGCATCGCAAAGACGCGATTTATCCGGCAACGGTGGTCGGCATTCCGCCGCAGGAAGATGCGTATTTTGCGCAAGCGACGGAGCGGATTTTTTTAACGCCTATCCGCCTGGCGGTGGCGCCGGAAATAGTCGATATGCATTTGCCTGCAGAAGGGGTATCGCATAATCTGGCAATTGTAAAAATAAAAAAAGACTATCCGGGGCAAGCGATAAAAGTGGCGCATGCCTTGTGGGGTGCGGGACAAATGATGTTCAATAAAATAATGATAGTGGTTGACGGCGAAACAGAACTC
>JAIRLT010000207.1 GCA_031259225.1 Prevotellaceae bacterium | reverse complement strand
GGTGGAACGACCACTGCGATGACTTATACTTGGACTATTGGCGGAACTACTTACCCGAACCAAACCAACAGTTATACTACCGCCTCGCTTTCGGCTTCCGCCGCTTATACGGTAAAAGTAAAAAATGCGAATAATTGCGAAAGCAATACAGCCAACGGGAATATCACCATAAATTTTCCCGGAAATAACGGTCAAGCTGTACATGCTACGTGTGGTTGCGCTACGAACACTTATCCACACAATAACATTTGCTATGCCCCCGCCATGACTTGTAATGCATGTAAAGCATATTGTACGTACAGAGGTTATAATAGGGCTGAGTACCCTGTAACGACCAGCAGATATTGTGGATGCTTTAACTACCCCACTTGTAGAGCATACACATTCAACGTGTCGAACGGTAACTGGGTTAGTACCGGAGGATATGGTTGCGAAGGTTGGAACTCAGGCGGTGTTTGTAATTGAAAAAGAGAACTACTAAAAATAACTATAAGCATTATTAAACATTAGATCAAGCTACTTTCTACAAAATATGGGCAACCGATATCCACATTCTCAAAGGTAACACGCAGCAACCTTTGAAAAATGGTTAATTCTTTTTTAGAGGCGCTATTATTTTATTACCACCGGCTGAAGCCGGCGGTAATTGAGTTTTTTCTTCTGCTTCCAAAAAATATTTCCCTTATCGGAAAAAAAGCAGTACTTTTGCGGCATGAGTAAGAAGAAAAAAACAATAGCATTAGTGGCGCACGATAACCGCAAACGCGATATTATGGAGTGGGTCGAATTTAATTACGAGGTGCTGCAACACTATCATCTGGTTTGCACCGGCACTACCGGACGGTTAATTGCAGATGCATTGCACAAAAAACTCGGCGACGCTGCCGGGCAAATTCAGGTAACCCTGCTGAAATCGGGACCGCTGGGCGGCGACCAACAATTGGGCGCAATGATTGCGGAAAATAAAATCGATTTGCTCATTTTCCTTTGGGATCCCATGCAGCCGCAGCCGCACGATGTGGATGTGAAAGCATTGTTACGGATTTGCAGTTTGTACAATATCCCAACGGCGTGCAATCGTGCTACTGCCGACTACATTATTTCATCGCCCTTGCTGCATGATGATAATTATCATCCGCAAAAAAAAGACTACTCCGCTTACCTCACAAGACCGGTGGAAATTTAATTTCTGATTTCTAATTGCTAATTGCTGGCGCAGGCATTCATAATTTATAATTCATAATTCATAATTCGCATGGGTATTGTTGCTATCGTAGGACGTCCGAATGTGGGGAAATCAACGCTTTTCAATCGTTTGGTAGGCATGCGGCAGGCTATAGTTGATGAGGCGGCGGGCGTTACCCGCGACCGCCACTACGGGCGTTGCGAATGGAGCGGCAGTGAGTTTTCGGTTATTGACACCGGCGGCTATGCGGTGAATACCGATGATGTGTTTGAAGGGGAAATCCGCAAACAGGTGCTGCTGGCTATCGAAGAAGCCGACGTTATCCTTTTCATGGTGGATACAACTACCGGCATCACCGACCAGTGCCAGTTAATAGCCGGCATCCTTCGTCGCAGCGACAAAAAAGTGATAGTGGTGGCGAATAAGGTGGACAACAACGAACAATTGTTCGCTATCCACGAATTTCATGCGTTGGGTTTGGGGGCGCCGTTTGCCGTGTCGTCGGTTTCCGGCAGTGGCACCGGCGATTTACTGGATGAAATTTTGAAATATTTACCTGCCGGCGACGGGCGCGAAGAAGAAAAAACTATTCCGCACCTGGCGGTTGTCGGGCGTCCCAATGTGGGGAAATCGTCGCTTGCCAATGCCTTGCTGGGCGAAGAACGTAACATCGTTACGCCGGTCGCTGGTACTACGCGCGATGCTATCAGTACGTACTATAATAAATTCGGGCATGAATTTGTGATAGTAGATACCGCCGGGCTACGCAAACGGGGCAAGGCAATGGACGACTTGGAATTTTATTCGGTCATGCGTTCCGTCCGCGCCATTGAACATGCCGATGTGTGCCTCCTGATGATTGATGCGACGCGGGGTGTGGAAGCGCAGGACTTGAGTATTCTCAATTTGATTATTCGCAATAAGAAAGGTTGCGTGCTTGTCGTGAACAAGTGGGATTTGGTGGAGAAAGACACCAATACCATGAAAACCTTTAAAGCCGGCGTCGTGCAGCGTCTTTCGCCATTTACGGATGTGCCGGTAGTATTTACGTCGGTAACGCAAAAACAGCGGCTGCTCAACGTGCTGGAGGCAGCGGAAAAAGTTTATACGAACCGCAGCAGGCGGATTGCTACTTCGCAACTCAATGACGCATTGTTGCAGGAAATAGAGAACTTCCCGCCGCCGGCTATCAAAGGGAAACATGTGCGGATAAAATATGTAACGCAGTTGCCGTCGCCCTCGCCGTCGTTTGCTTTTTTCTGTAATTTGCCGCAATATGTGCGCGAAGATTACAAACGGTTTTTGGAAAACAAACTGCGCCGGCATTTCGATTTCACCGGCTGCCCTATACAAATTTTTTTACGGAAAAAATAACCAGTTACCTGCGGCGGATAGTGGTATCCTGCACCAGCCCGCGACCTTCTTTTTGAATAGTCCCGTCGGCAAGTCCGTGCTGGATCATGCGGTCGAGTACGCCGTTTACAAAAGAATGGCTGTTGAGCGTACTGTAAAATTTCGCAATTTCCACATGCTCGTTGATGGTAACTTTGATAGGAATTTCCGGGAATTCGATGGCTTCCGAAAATCCCTGCACGATGAGCGCCATGTCCATTGCCGCTACGCGGTCGGCTTCCCAGTTCAGCACAAACTGCATTGCCATGTTCCAGTATTTGAAATAGTGTTTTAACGAATGACGCATCAAACGCAATGCAAATTCTTCATCTTCCCTTGAGCGGCGCGCTTCCGAAAGCGGCTCTTCCGGCGATTGTCCGGGAACGAATTTGTCCAGTGACCGCAGCACCGACCCCAGTGCATAACCAACATCATCGACCCACCAAACGCTTTGTTCTTCCAGCATGTTTTCCAATAGCCGGTTGTCTTCAAATTCGTACATGAAAAATCTTTTCAAGAACTTGCGGTCTTCTTCGAACGAGTGTTCTTCCGAAGCCATGTAATCCTTGTAATATTCATTTTCGGTCATGCGGACATAGATATCAAAAATAATATTCATGTTTTCGCCGCCCCACGAGAGGCAGTGTTTTTCGTTGTATTGCCGCAGGGCGCGGCTGCGGCGTATGATATCTATCAATTCATTTTGTATAAGTTTCTTGTTCGGATGCGCTTCTTCGTAAGTGGGGCGGTATTTTTGCAATCCGACATTGATACGTTCTTCGGCATGGTCGGCTATCGGGATAATAGCAGCCATCAAAAAGTGATAAAGGTCATAGGTTTTCTGGATACTGGTAAGTAAATCGTTTTCAGCTCTTGCCAGGACAAGGTCTTCAGAACCCGCATTACTAAAAAGCAATTTTAGGGTTTTGATACGTAATAGACGGCGACTCATCATAAAAATATAGAATTAAAATTTAGGAACAAATAAAATTTTTGACCACAAATATAGCATAGAAACTCCAGTTATGCAAATAAAAGTTGCGCCTCTTTGCGTAAAGCAGCGATAGCATCAATGGTGGGAACGGCAGGCAAGGTTTGTAGCTCGGTCAGTATTTTTTTTGATAAATGTATAGACGGTTCGTCGGGGCGTATTTCCGCCGCCGACTGATTAATCAAAGAAATGACGGAATTGCGTGCAGCTATTACCATCTGCCACGTATCTGCATTAACATATAATTGATAGGGCAGGTATTGCTCCATTTCGTTACGCACCGTGTCGAGCAATAATAGTTGCAATGCTCCTGCGGTGGCGGCATGGCGCGTAGTCCGCAACAATAATTCCGTCGGCGACAGGTGTTCCATCAGTACGACCAATTGTTCCATTGCCGAAAAGCGGGTTTTCAGCGTTTCGCCGCGCCGGAGGAGTAATACTTCCGCTTGCTTGCGCCGCAAGTCGGCGTCCAGCATCCGCCGGAGGAGCAGGTAGGAACTCGCCAGTACCAAAGCGGCTGGGGCAAGTACCAACAAGAGCGTCGTAATATCATTATTTGCCATGCAACAAGTTTTTTCTACAAAGATACATGAAAAATTCCGGATTTCTGATTTCTGATTAGCTGGCGCGACAGAGGAGTTAAGAACTAAGAGTTAAGAACTAAGAGTTAGCTGGCGCATTTTCACATCTTCACATTAGCACATGGCTCGTTCTTTAATGCGCTCGGCTCGTTCTTTAATGCGCTCGGCTCGTTCTTTAATGCGCTCGGCTCATTCTTTAATGCGCTCGGCTCATTCTTTAATGCGCTCGGCTCGTTCTTTAATG
>JAIRLT010000205.1 GCA_031259225.1 Prevotellaceae bacterium | reverse complement strand
CGCCAATTGTAATTTTTCATAAAAAAATTAGTTCCCGGAACAAAATATATTGTTCCGGGCTACTGCATCAATATAGAAAGGTTGCAATGTGCTGCCTGTTGTTGCAAGCGTATTATCTTCCGGGGTATCCGACGGGTTGTCCTAACAGCAGTTTGCCATTTTTGAGTTTCAGCAGGTCGGCAAGTTCGTCTTTTTTAATCATGCCTAAAGCCACTGTGGACAAACCTTCCGAAGCCGCATATAAATATACGTTCTGGCTGACATAGCCTACATCGGTAGCCGTATAAAAGTTTTGACTTTCTTTGTCGAACCGCGGCATTTTGTCGAAATTGCCCACGAAAACCAATATTACGGGAGCCGTTTCCACAAAGGGCTGCCCGCCTACGTTTTTACGAGAGTCGGTTTTGGATTTTTGTACCAATTTGTGGGCGGTTGCGTCGTAGAAATACACGCCTGTTTTCAGAAATACATAGGTGTCAATTTCTCGGCTATCGCCCGCTGAAGGCGCGGTGCGTTTTCCATCGGGACGGTTAATGCCATTCGCAGCCCACAATAAATTGGACAATTGTTGCTGCGTTAATTCCTGCGCGGAAAATGAACGTCCCGTGCGACGGGCATTCAGGGCTTCCATTAAAGGTTTTCCGCCGGTAGTTTGCGGTGCCGGTAAAGCGATATCCTGTGCGGCAAGCGCTCCCGAAACAAATAATAACACGAGGGTGAGAATTTTTTTCATAATTTTATAGTGTTTGAATGTTCATTCGTTTAATGATAGGATATTACTTTTCGTTTTCCATCTACAAACATCACTACAAAAGCATCCGCATAGCCTATCTTGCGTAATTCTTTCATCAATTGGTTGGCTTCTTTCAATTGTTTGAAACGCCCGATAGTAAAGCGGGTAAAGGCATCGGGAAAACTTCCGTAAAAAATCTTGTATTGCGGATATGTTTCCCTTGCCCGCGTTAAATAGTTCCAATCGGGATATTCTTTATTGGCTAAAATTTGTACGCTATATTCTATGCCGGAGCCCTGTTCCAAATCCAGAATAATATTTTCATCTATAACAATGTCTTCATTGACTGCGGGCGTAGCGGATTTCATCTTTAAATCCAAGCGCTGCCTTTGCATAGCCACGGGGTTACCTGTTTTAAACTCAACGTTAATGACCGGTACATAACCATCCTTGATATACGAGAGCACATAAGTTGTGTTTTCATCCAGTTCAAAAGAAAAGTTACCGTTCGCATCTGTTGTCGCATAGCGTACGTTGTTAGCAGCCTTTTCCAACAATGAAAGCGATACCCCTTCTACCGGATTACCGGTTTCCTCTTCCATTACGGAGCCTTGCACAATTCTTTTCTCAATAATCTGGACAAATGTTTGCGGCGCTTCAATGTAGCCTATGTCAGGCAGCGGACCTGTCAGTTGGAAGTAATAAATATCATCGCTTCCCATACCATCGCGCCTGTTAGAAGCAAAATACCCGTCTTCCATGCCACGATTGAAAATCAAATAAAAATCATCGCCGCCGCTATTGACCGGCGCACGCAAATTTTCGATAGCCACCCAGTGGTTTTTTTCTCCTTTAGCACGGAAAATATCCAACCCGCCATAGCCGGGGTGTCCATTCGACGAGAAATAAAGGATACCTGTAGAATCCATTGTGGGAAACATTTCCCGCCCTTCCGTATTGATTACCGGACCGGCGTTTATCGGTTCGCTCCAATGTCCTTGCGCCGTAAGCACGCTGAAGTAAATATCCGTTTCGCCATAGCCGCCGGGCATATCCGAAACAAAGTAAAGCGTTTTTTCATCAGGGCTCAAGCAGGGATGTCCCACCGAATATTCCGTCGGCTTGTTATACTCAAATAATTTTGTCCTGGTTACTTTATTTCCTGCTGCCAATGTGGCTTCTTCTATTTCAAGTTTCCTGTCCAGTATTGCTATTCCTTCATCTAGCGTTTCGCCGGAAACGCTCGTACGTGTATAAAACATTTTTCGCCCGTTGCTCGTATATACCATAGGACCTATATTATAACCGTCGTCCAGCAAGGTATAGAGAGGCGATGCCGCAGGAACACGGGAAACTCTTGGCGAACCGGTTTGTTCTTCCTGATGCACGGGTTTGCGCGTCCTGAACGGACGCAAAAGATTTACGCCGGTACTTCCGGTAGCGCCACGGTCTGAAACATACACTATATACCGATTATCCCTCATGGTTATGGCGCCCCATTCGGAATATTTCGTATTCAGCGTAGTTTCATTCATTACTTTGAACACCGAACTATCCCGTTTTATCATCCAGTGCATGGCTGTGTCGCACGCAGTAATGTGCCGTTTTACTAACGGGTCATTCCCGACTATTTTCATGTACGTTTCAAAGTGTTCTTTTGCTAAGGCATATTCTTCAAAATACATTAACACTTCCCCATAATATTTATGGGCTTCGGCATTATAATTACCTAATTTTAACAACCAACTGTACGTACTTTCCGCTTTGCTTAAATTACCTAATTTGCGATAACACTCCGCTAATGCGTCCACTGCATCCGGGTCAATGGTTTTGGTGGCTTTCATGGCTTTTTCCAATAACGACAACGCGCCATTATAGTCGTAATAACTCATCATCTGGCGGGCAGCCCTTATGTCCTTTCTTGTTTGCGAAAAAACGACAGAAGCAAAGCAAAGAAATATAAAAACTATGATATATCCTCTTCTCATAAACTTTATTTTGTCTATCAAAAATGCCGTGGATTTCTCAAACGGTTATAACGTTGTTTAAACGTATATGAAATTGAAATTTCCTGTGTAGCCGGCCATCCATTCAAGTTATGGTCGTATGAATATCCTATCAGCAACGATTGCGTAGCATAAATTTGCGCAAGAAAAGACATTGCATCCGTTGCGACAAGTTTATCAATACTTTCCAAATTACCTTTGAAAGGAATACCCGTACGGTAACCAACGCCTAACCATACGCGGTCGGCGAAGATACCGAATAAGTTTATGTCCATGTTGGTCGGTCCATTAAAATCTTCCCGCAACAATAAAGTAGGTTTCAGGGATACAGCTTCCGAAAGTTCCAACAATCCGCCTAAAGAAAAATAAAGGTGCGGGATTTTTTTAGCATAGGTAAAATTGGCAAATATATTGGTAATAGAAAGCCCCGCATAAAATGAGGGGATATCATAAAAAACGCCAAACCGGAAATCGGGACGCGCTTCTCCTTGTAAGTTAGCTAATGTCGGGTCTTGCAATTCATAAGGAACTAACTTGTCCCTGTCAATTAGTTGGTAGCTTAGCCCGGCGCTAATGCCGAACGACAGGCGGTCTTTGCGCCTGTTCAATGCTAACCGGTATGCATATGTAGCATAAACGGAAAAAGTATTGGATGCTCCTTTGGTATCGCTTGCCAATTGTCCTGCCCATCCGACATTTTTCCCTTCTGTTGCAATTCCGTCCACAATGGCGGAATATATTTTGGGAGAACCGGGAATACCCACCCATTGCAGGCGGGTAAAAACATTTGCATTGACGGCTTCTTTATAACCTGCATAAGCAGGATTAATAGCTAAACTGTGGAAGACATATTGTGAATATAACATATCCTGTTGAGCAAACACAAAACCTGTAGAGATTAGCAGGAATAATATTACTAATTTTGTCCTTCTCATTTATTCAGAGCATGTAAATATAGCAATGCATGGATTAATATCATCCGACAAAGGTACATAATATTTTATTAACAATTCAATATTTTTTTGCAAAAAATTGTATTTACCCTTTATAAAAACAATAGATAATCTATATATCAATTATATAGCATCTTTTGTTTTAACACATTTTATTTGTTCTAACGAAATGTACCAACAATAGCCACGTACATAAGTATAACCCATTTCTTCCATACATGAAATATATTCTTCTACCTGTTGGATATGTTGCGGCGCTTGTGTTTTACCAAATTTATAATCAATCACTACCACTTCGTTATTGCGAAACATCACCCGGTCGGGACGCAGTTGGGCAGGTTTGGCAAGTGTTCCGGATGGAAGCAATAAATTTGTTTCCGTAAAAAGTTGCCAGCTTCCGTCAAACCATTCCGCTACGCCGGGTTGTTTCAAGGCGTTTTCCAGCAATGTTTGCAAGGTTTTCCGCTGCCCGGCGTCATTGGTTAAAAAGCCATCGTCCACTAATTTTTCAATGGCAGCATTTATGTCATCCGGCGTGGCGATGTACGAAAAAGCGCGATGCATCAAAATACCGTAATCGCGCACGCTCGCCGAAGCTATATCCGATGACTGTTCGTCGGCATATTTTACACGCAACGCATTTGTGTAAGGCAACGATATATATTTTTCCAACCCAAAAGTATCCGGTATTTCACTGCCGGCTGGTTGGTGCGGCGCCGGGATGCCCACCGTATATTTTTCCTGCTGTAACAAAGCGGGAAGAATGTGCGCGAAGGTATGCTCTTTCTTTCTTGCCGGTTGTGGTATAAAAGCGTATAACTCCGATTCGGCGCGGGTAAACGCCACATACAGCAAATTCAAATTATCAATCGCCGCTTGTGCGCGTTCCATCCAATAACCGGCGCTGAAAAAGGTTCCGGCGAGCGCATTCGTGTAATTCAACGGCAGGTACCCGGGAGCTGCAAACGGTTCTTTGCCGGCTTTAATCCAAATCAACGAATTGCTTTTCGGCTCAATGCTCCAACTGCAAAACGGCACGATGACTACCGGGAACTGTAAGCCTTTCGATTTATGAATAGTGAGTATCCGTATGGCGTTGCTACCCTCGACCATAGATAACTTACAATTGCCGCCCGCATTTTTCCAATATTCGAGGAAACTGAAAATATCGTTGCGCTCGCGGTTGGCATACGCCAGCGCCACATCCTGCAATTCCTGCAAGAACGCCCAATTTGCAGGTTCTTCGTGCAAACGGAAGTGCGTGATGATGGTTTCGACAGCTTCGGTCATTGGACGGTAAAGCAACTTTTCCAACCATACATTGGTTATTTTTGCTTCCGGCAAAAAGCGTTGCAGGTAGCGGTTGGCAACTGCCCTGCAAATTGTCCCGGATGACACGGTGCATTGCAACACCGCTATCACAAACTGCACCACCGGCGCATGCGCCAAATATAAGGAGTCTTGCGAAAGCACTTCAAAGCAATGCGCTGTGTCGCCGGATGTTTGTCTGTATTGCAGCAGTGTATTGGCTATTTCCTGCCCCTCGCGCCCGTAACGTGCCAGGATGGCAATATCCGACGGATGATAGCCACGATCTTGCAGTTCCGCAACCAATAACGGCAAACGTTGCAATACTGTTTCTTTTGCCGTAGGCGGCGGCATGTCATCCTGCACGTCAGGCGCTGTTACCGTTTCGATGTGCACATAGCCTCCCGAACCGCTTTTCCCAGGCGATACTTTTTGTTGCGCTCCGCTATAAGCATCCGTGATGATAGTGCGCAACGATTTTGCCTGTTCACTGTCCAGTGGTATTTCCGCCTCGTCGATACAGGCGTTCAACTGTTGTTGCAGTAGGGCTGGCAGACGGGAAAAAATCCCGTTATTCGTGTTCACGATAATTTCCCTGCTGCGCCAATTGGTATCCAGTGTTACCCGTTGCGAACCGAATGCCGCAAAATCATCATAAATGCCTTGCGCCAGAATTCGCCAGTCGCCGTTGCGCCAACGATAGATAGATTGTTTGACGTCGCCTACCGCCAATGTTTCACCGCCTTCGGACAAGCCATTTAACAGCAACGGGCGCAAACTTTCCCATTGCATATTCGACGTGTCCTGGAATTCGTCCAACAGGAACGAACGGTAATAGACGCCGGCTTTTTCATAGACAAATGGCGCGTCGTTATCGCCAATCAATTTCCGCAATAAATATAAAGTGTCGCTAATGAGCAATAAATTTTCTTCATTGGCTATGGCGGTTACTTTGTTTGCCACATCAGCCAACAAAGCCATGCTGTAAAAGTTTTTCAGGATTTCATACGCTGTAAGGTAATCCGTAAAATGCTCTTCATAACATGTCATCGCCTGCTGCAACAGCGGATTGACTAAGGGAAACACTGTCGCTTGTATTACCGCATCCTTGCCGGCATCGCCTGTCAGCCACTTATCCACGTTGTTCAACGCTTCCGACGCTCGAACGCCGGGAGCGTAATCTTTCGTTCCGCCGGCTAATTTATTAAAGTAATTGGCAAAACTTGCCGTCTTATACTTAAAATCCGTTACGGCTATGTTGTTTTCCAACAAAATTTGCAAAGCTTTCTTTCCTGTATCCTGCATGGTTTTGGTGAAATATGCCACTATTTTCTTCAAGGTGGTTTCATAGCCATGTAAAAAGCCTGCGCGGCAGGTCTGCTCCAAAAAACCGCTGCCGAAACTCCGGAACGCTTCTTTGAATACCTCGCTGCCCATAGCTTTCAGTTCTTCGCGTGCATTCCATGATTTGCCGTTTTCAATCCGCCGGTTAATCAAGTGCGCCAGCCGGCGGCGCAAGGGTTGGTTCGCCGCAGCCTCTTGCCACAACGCATCGACCGCTTCATCAAGCAAACGACCGCTGTCTAATTCCAAGGCAAAACCCGGCAATAAACCCATTTCGCGCAAAAAAGCGCGTACAATCTTCTGGAAAAATGCATCAATCGTTGAAACCGAGAAATGCGAATAATCGTGCAAAATGGCAGAACGCAAGGCAACAGAACGGTCGCGCAATTCCCCCGGTGAGAGGGCAAGCGCGTCACAAAACTGCCGGGAAACATCAGCATCATCGCCGGTAGCCAATTCGTTCAAGTGTGCTACGATGCGTGTTTTCATTTCCCCTGCCGCTTTGTTGGTAAACGTAATAGCCAACAATTGCCGGTAACCCGCCACCGTAGCCGGGGACGACAACAGCAGGCGAAGGTAAGCGTTTGTGAGCGCATACGTTTTCCCCGAACCCGCAGATGCTATATAAGTAGCCAGAGGCATGAATAAGTCGCTTGTTTATCTTTATTCCACGCAAAGGTAAAGAAAATTTACAGATTTACGGATTTACAGATTAGGCTGGCGCACCAGCCAATTAAGAATTACGAATTTGCAGGTGCGTCAGCTAATTTTCAACTTTCAACTCTCCATTTTCAACTCTCCATTAACCATTACTTTCATGAGCGCTTTTCCGGTATGTGAATCGGTACAGGTTAGCATATCTTCGGGCGTGCCTTCAAATACTATTTGCCCGCCCTGTTCGCCGCTATCGGGACCCAGTTCAATGACCCAGTCGGCGTTCTTAATCACATCGAGGTTGTGTTCGACCAGTACAATCGAATGCCCTTGCTCAATCAGTGACTGGAAGATGTCTATCAGTTTTTTTACGTCGTGGAAATGCAAGCCGATAGTTGGCTCATCGAAGATAAGGAGTTTGGATTCGGAGTTGGCTTCTTTGGAAAGGAAAGAGGCTAATTTTACGCGCTGGCTTTCACCGCCGCTCAAGGTACTGTTCGACTGCCCCAGCCTGATATATCCCAGTCCTACTTTTAGCAAGGGGATTAAGCGGTTTACCACCCGGTTTGCCGTCTTGTTGTTTTGTGTGCTGAAAAATTCGATGGCTTCACTCACGGTCATATCCAGCACATCGGCGATATTAAAGCCTTTGTAGCGTACTTTCAAGATGTCCGGCTGGAAACGCTTGCCGCCACAGGCTTCACAGACCAGGGTAACATTCGCCATGAATTGCATTTCTACATTGATGACTCCTTCGCCCAGGCATGCCTCGCAGCGCCCACCTTGCATATTAAAGGAGAAATGGCTGACGCCATAACCATTCATTTTTGCGTATGGTTGTTCGGAAAACAGTTTCCTGATTTCATCGAATGCTTTGACATAGGTAATCGGGTTCGAGCGCGTGGAGCGGCCTATCGGGTTTTGATCAACCATTTCCACCGATTCGATAATGTTCAAATCACCGCTCAACCTTTCATGCTTGCCGGTTTTTTCGCCGTTATACTGTTTGGTATATTTCGCCACTGCCGAGTACAAAATGGTTTTTACCAGCGACGATTTTCCGCTACCGCTCACGCCTGTTACGATTACCAAGCCTTGCAGGGGGAAACGCACGTTGATATTTTTCAAATTATTTTCCTGTGCGCCGTGTACTTTGATATAGTTTCTCAATTGCCTGCGCTGTGCGGGAACGTCGATTTTTTCTACGCCGGTCAAGTAGTCTATGGTAATTGATTTCCCTGTTTCCGGCAATTTTTTTTCGGAGGACAATGCCCCCTGGAATACGACTTTCCCGCCATGCCGTCCCGACAACGGACCAATATCAATAATTTCATCTGCCGCACGAATAATTTCTTCTTCATGTTCCACTACAATCACCGTGTTTCCCAAGTCGCGCAGTTGTTTCAATACTTTTACCAGCCGTTGCGTATCGCGTGGGTGCAACCCAATAGACGGCTCGTCCAAAATATACAGCGAGCCCACCAGCCCACTACCCAGCGATGTGGCAAGGTTGATGCGCTGGATCTCGCCGCCGCTCAAGGTATTGGAAGTGCGCAGTAGCGTCAGGTAACCCAACCCGACGTTTATCAAAAATTGTAACCGGTTGCGGATTTCCAGCAATATGCGCCCGGCTATTTTCTGCTCATAGCCGGAGAGTGTCAAGCGCTGCAAAAAGTCAAAAAGGTCTTCCACCGTCATCTGCATCAAGTCGCAAAAAGTTTTCCCGCCCACGCGTACGTAGTTCGCTTCCTTACGCAAGCGAAAGCCTTTGCATTCGGGACAGGTTGTTTTGCCCATATAACGGTTCAATATTATACGGTATGGGATCTTGTGTCTGTTGCTTTCCAGCATGCGGAAACAACCGTTGATACCGCTAAAATATATGTTACCGTTCCATAGCAAATCTTTTTGTTCTTCGGTTAATGCGCTATAGGGCTTATGTATCGGGAATTTGAGGATTTGTGCCAGGTAAATTAATTTTTCCCTGTATTCCTTCGTTATTTTGCTGCGCCAGCAATGGACAGCGTTGTTATATATCGACAGCGACCTGTCGGGAATAACCAAATCTTCGTCAATACCGAACGTTTTGCCATTGCCTTCGCAGCGGGGGCAAGCGCCTAAGGGGTTGTTGAAAGAAAACAGGTGTTCGGTCGGTTCTTCAAACTTAATGCCGTCCGCTTCAAAACGCGATGAGAATATTTGCGCTACCTGCCCGCCCTGCGGTTCTTCTACGTAACATATCCCGTCGCCTTCGGCAAAAGCTGTCTGCACGCTGTCGGCAATGCGGCTCAATGTATCTACATCGTTCGTTGCCGTTACGCGGTCAATCAACAGGCGGATGGGGGCATCCCTGTAAGCCTCCTCCTTCGGCAGCACTTCCTCGATATTCATTACCTCTCCCGCTATTTCGAGGCGCGTGAACCCTTCTTGCTGCAACAGCATCAATTTTTCTATCAACCCCATCCCTTCCGGCAACACCAGTGGCGACAGGATATACAACTTTGTTCCTTCCGGCAATCCGGCAATGAAATTCACCACATCCGTTACCGTATCATGTTTCACTTCTTTTCCTGAAACAGGCGAAAACGTATGTCCTATGCGGGCATAAAGCAACCGCAGGTAATTGTTTATTTCAGTAGAAGTGCCTACTGTTGATCGCGCGTTGCGTGCATTTACTTTCTGTTCGATAGCAATAGCGGGCGGGATGCCGGTAATAATATCCACATCGGGTTTACTGATGCGCCCCATAAACTGCCGCGCATACGCCGACAGGCTTTCGACATAACGCCGTTGCCCCTCTGCAAAAATGGTGTCGAAAGCCAATGTAGATTTCCCCGAACCGGACAGTCCTGTTATAACGATTAACTTATCGCGCGGGATTTTTAGTTCAATATCTTTAAGGTTATGTACCCGCGCACCTTTAATATATATGTATTCCTGTGTTTCCAATTTCTGATTTCTAATTTCTGATTGGCTGGCGCGCCAGCTAATTCATAACTCATAATTCTTAATTGCCGCCCGTCAACGAGGCTATTCTTACTTTCAAGGGTAATTCATAGTGATTAGTGGTTAGTGGGGTTGATGCGCCAGCCAATTATCACATCACCACATCGTCATATCATCACATTAATTCATAATTCTTAATTTTTTTCAATCCGGATGCGTGCATCCACTGCTACTACTTTGCCGGCAGCGCCCAGCAAGGGATTTAAGTCCATCTCGGCGATTTCCGGCGCAGCTTCGCACAAGCCTGAAATGCGCACCACGACGTCAATAAAGCGCTGTTCATCAACCGGCGCTTGCCCGCGGATACCTTGAAGGATTTTATAACCGCGCAACCGGCGTATCATCTCACCGGCTTCGTATGGCGAAACAGGCGCAAGGCAAGCGCTCACGTCATGCAACGCTTCCACGAAGATACCGCCCAAACCGTATAGCACCATGTGTCCAAAAGGCTGTTCGCGCTTGGCGCCGGCAAAGAGTTGTACGCCGCTCAACAAGGGCTGCAAGAGGACAGCCGTAGTATCCTGGATTTTTATCATCCGTTCAAATTCCTTACGTACATTTGCAGCGTCTTTTATATCCAGCGCCACGCCGCCCACGTCGGATTTATGGACAGGACCGACGACTTTCATCACTACCGGGAAACCTAATTCCTCTGCGGCTTTCACAGCTTCTTCCGCCGATGCGGCAACTATTTCGCCGGCGCGCGGTATGCCTGCCGCATCCAATAATTGTTGCACTTTTTGCGGCGGCAAATAGCCATCACCCGCCTGTTCGACAAGCACGCGAATGGCTTGGTAATCGAGCGGCGCACCGGAAACACGTTGTTCCGCAGCCGGAGGGGGCATATTATTTAATACTTTTGCCAGCGCATGACCGAAAATCACTTCGTCGGGAAAAGTTACATGTCCTTTGGCGATAAAAGCGGCAATCTCTTCCCGTGAGTTAATCACTGTCGGCATTACCGGGTAAATGGGCTTGCCGGAGGTTTTCATTTTTTCGCTTATCACATCGTACACATCAAACACGTGTACCAGTCCGGGGCTACCGAAAATAACGGTCATTGCGTCAATCCCTGCAAAATCGTTGTTGCAGGCGTCAATGATATGCGCCAATTGAGCGGCTGTACCGGTCGCCAGAAAGTCAATGGGATTAGCCACCGACGAACCGGGAAACAGCTTTGCCAGCAATTCCGCCGCCTTATCGCCGCCGATAGCCGGCACGTCAACACCGTTGTGCGACAACGCATCGGTCAGCATCACCGCCGGACCTCCGGCATGCGTGATGATGGCTATATTTTTTCCTTCCGGCAGAGGGCTGGCGAGTATGCCCGCTACGGTTACCAGTTCACTGCGGCTGTAACAGCGGATAATTCCCGCCTTGCGGAAAAGTGCATCTACCGCTGCATCGGGTGTGGCTAAGGCTCCCGTGTGCGACGAGGCTGCCCGGCTGCCCGCCGTGCTGCTGCCTGCCTTAATAGCCGCTATCCGCGCTCCTTTACGCACCAGCGACGAGGCATGTTTCAATAACTTTCCCGGATTGTGGATACCCTCTACATAGAGCATTTTTACTTTTGCGCTTGTGCCGTGGGAGTATGTGTTGTCCATATATTCCAACACTTCTTCCACGCCGGTTTGCGCACTGTTGCCCACCGAATAGACGCTTGAAAAGCGCAATCCGTTTTGCATGGCGGCGTCAAGGATAAAGACGGCTGTAGCTCCCGAACCGGTAATAAAATCAACGCCTGTGGGCGATAATTCGGGAACAGGCGTAGTAAAAACGCCTGTATAATGCATCGTCAAAACGCCGATGCAGTTCGGTCCGATAAGGCTGGCGCCGGCATCATTCGCCGTTTTCACTATTTGCGCTTCCAATGCGGCGCCGGCTTCGTTTTCTTCGTGGAAGCCCGCCGAGAGGATAATAAATGCTTTGGTATTTTTTTGTTTTGCCAATGTTTCCACTGCCGCAGGGCATGCCGCCGCCGGAATGGCAAGTATGGCTAAATCTACCGGCGGCAATTCTTCAACCGTGCGAAACGAACGGATACCCTGTATATTGCCGGACTTTGGATTTACGGCATACAAAGCGCCGGAATATTTACCGTCTGTCAAATTTTTTATTACTTTTCCGCCGGGTTT
>JAIRLT010000183.1 GCA_031259225.1 Prevotellaceae bacterium | reverse complement strand
ACATTAAAAGATTTTTACGAAAAACTGGGTGTGGCGTTGAAAGCGGTAAAAAACAACTTAAACGATGTGGAATATGATTACCTCTTATCCCTGTCGGTATATGGCGGATGGACAAATGCCACGTTGAGCGGTATGGTAAATATTCCGGCTTACGACTGGATAAATGTGCTGGCTTTCGCTGCCGAAGATTTAACGCCTGCGCCTCATTCTTCTACATGGTATTTCAGCGACCAGATTAATCAATGGCTGAATTGGTATGGCGTTGCCCCGTCGCGCATTGTAGGTGCAGTTCCGGCATTCGGGCTCCGTTATTTCGGAAATACGGCAGATTATACATGGGGCAACCTTTGGCAATATACCGAATATATCCCTTACCGTATTTTATGTTCCACCTATCCCAATGCGCCGGAAGTAAACCAGCAAGCGGTGGTCAACGGGCTTTTTTATGACGGGTTTCCCGCGCTGGAAGAAAAAGTGCAATATGTTATCAGCAGTAATCTTGGCGGCATGGCGCTATGGTCTGTCGAAAGCGACAGCAAAGAGCCCGCAAAATCACTGATGAAGAAAATAAATACGGCATTAGGCAACTAACCGCATGTGCGAAGTAAAAAGCATACATTATTTTATTGATGTATGCTTTTTTATTATTAAATTTGGTGTCACAAACTGTAAAAATTAAACGATAATCCTAAAACAATACACCGATGAAAAAAATGATCATTCCTCTATGTTTGTTTATCCTTGCCTGTAACACGGGCGGAACAGCAAATGAAAAACAACCGGAAGAAAATACCCCTCAACGCCCGTTCATAGTCGGCTACCTCCCGGCATGGAAAATGCCTTATACCCCGCAGTGGGATAAAATTACCCACCTGTGCATCGCGTTCGGCATTGTACAGCCCGATGGTACGATAGACCTCAGTAATGTTTCAAACCACAAAAACATTATCAAAACAGCACAGGACAACCATGTCAAAGTACTCCTTTCCATTGGCGGGGGCGGGTCTAATAACTTTTCAACGGCATTATTAAATACGGCGGGCAGGGCTACGCTCGTTTCCAACTTGGCGCAGCTTATAAACGAATGGAATTTAGACGGCATTGACTTGGATTATGAAGAATGGGACGGGGGAGCGGACGGCGCAAGTGCAACAGATTTGCTCCGGCGGGAAGCATTGGAACAAACCTATAAACAATTGCGGGAAAAAATCGGGGAAAATAAACTCCTCACCGCAGCCGTAACAGCCAGTTGGGACAATGGGCAATGGGGATATTACAACTGTTTCAACAACACCATGCACCAATACCTTGATTTTGTAAGCCTGATGACCTACGACGAAACCGGACCATGGCTCAGCAGCAAAGTCGGGCAACATGCCGGCTGGGATTTTTATACACACGCCATCCAGCATTGGCTTAATAACAGGAAGCTGCCGAAAGAAAAATTAGTTGCCGGCGTTCCTTTCTACGGCTATTTATTTAAATCACCCGGTAATGCCGGAGACGCTGAAGGCGTTGCTTATCGCGACATCCTGACCCGGTTCCCCAATCAGGATGCCCATCTCAAAGACAGTATCGGCTTATTATATTATAATGGCATCGAAACCATCCAACGGAAAGCGAAATATTGCCTCGACAATGAACTGGGTGGAATAATGATCTGGGAACTGTCGCAGGATAGCAGCGACGGGGATAAAAGCCTTTTAAATATTATTGCTAAAACATTAAAACCATGATGAAACATTCCTTTCCTGTTTTCCTGTATAAGAGCGCCCTCTTTGTCTTGGCGGGCGCCATGCCGGGATGCACGGATACGTCCGGCGGCTGCTATAAAATGATTGTCGGCACATACACCGAAAATACATCCAGCAAAGGTATCTACGTCTATGAGGTGAATGCTAAAACGGGCAGTGCGAACCAGCTATTTGTAGCCGGAGATGTAATAAACCCAAGCTATGTAGCCTTATCGCCCGACAAAGAAAACTTGTACGCCGTCAATGAATTTAGTGGTCGCAGTACGGTCAGCGGATTTTCTTTCGACGAACATACCGGCGCTCTTCAACTGCTCAATGTGGTGGAAACGCCGGACGCCGACCCCTGTTATATTTCGATAACGGACAAACACGTGATCACCGCCGGCTATACCAGCGGTAGCATATCCGTATTTGAACGCAAGGATGACGGCTCGTTAAGCGACGTGCGGCAAGTAATTTACCATACCGGGAAAAGCGTTGATACAGTACGCCAGCAGGCGCCGCATGTGCATCAGGCTATCTTCACACCCGGCAGGCGCTATTTATTGTCCTGCGATTTGGGAACCGACAAAATAACTGTTTACCGCTATTGCCCTGAAGACGCCACAAAGATCCTCACGGCGGTGGACAGCCTGACAGTAAAAAAAGGCAGCGGACCGCGCCACCTTGTATTGAATGCCAACGGCGACAGGGCTTATTTATTGCAGGAATTAGACGGTACGGTTACCGTATTATCCGTAGGCGCAGACGCTACATTATCCATATTACAGGAAACAACCATATCAACGGATAACCCTGCCGGAAACGGCGCGGCAGCCATCCATGTGTCGCCGGACGGGCAATTTGTTTATGCCACCAACCGGGGAACAGCCGATAATATCACTTGCTTCGCGGTGCAGGAAAACGGGCAACTCGAAAGGGTAGGGCAAGTGGCTACGGGCGGTAAAAGCCCGCGCGATTTTACCATCACTCCCGACGGGCGCTATATATTCGTTGCCCACCAGCAAACCGGGAATATCACTATCTTCAGACGGAATAAAAACACCGGAAAATTAACAGCTACCGGAAAAGAAATTAAAAGCCATGCCCCCGTTTGCCTTGTAGCGTATTAAAATATACAGGGAGGCTTTGTAAGCTGCGGGTGTTTGAAGCCTAATGACTTTCGTATTTCCATTGCATTTTGCAAGGAATAACAAGCATACCTTTATAATTATTGCGCAAGTTCCCGCTACCACTTTACAAACGGGTAAGGTTGTAAAAAAATTAGCTTATAAAAAACATACTAATCCCGGATGCAGCGGATGTTTAAACCGTACGAACGGTAGCCGGCAGAACGAGCTACTCTGCCTTCGGAGGAGAGGAAAATTGGATACAAAGCGTTATCGACGGTGTTAGCATTCGAACACCAGAATAATGCGGCATTACCGCGACCACCATCAGATGTACCGGATGCATTCCGGTCGTCTCCAGCTAAAACACGAAAATTAGAATTATCCGTACCAGCACCAGAATCCCATGTCGGATTAATATTACTTGATCCTCCTTGGCAACTCGCTTTGCAGCGTGTACAGGCATTAGTTCCTATATAACTACCAATGACGTTCGTTGTCTGATGAGTAGTGCCACCGCCACTTTCCATAGCATCGAGCAATACACCCCATTCAAAATCGGTGGGCACATGCCAGTTCGGCGGGCAAATACCACGTCCGCTAATAGCAACACCGCTGCTTGCTTTTCGACCATGATTTATTTTACAGTTCGCCGAATTGGCTGCGCCGGTGCAATAACTCCCGCTCACTTCTGTCCACGTGCCTTTACCGTCCAGCATCATCGCCGTTTCCCAAGCATACTGCGCTCCCCAATAATCACAAACCGTTACAGGGGTGCTGTTACTATTATCAGCCGGACACCAAAAACCGCCGCGCAAGTCAGGATTAGAGCCGGTATTGCCATTGGGTTTGCTGTGTTGGTCAAAATAAGTCAGTCCGGTTTGGTAATTCAAATTCTGCGCCATCCACCAACGACCGCCTATCTTTACGGCATTATATATTTTCCCGTCGCGTTTATCCATTAACGATACGGCAGTACTTGCGCTGTAAGTAGCCGGAAAATCGGAAAAAATACCGGCAAAAGGATAAGAAGGTAACGGACAACTGCTACTTGGCTCTGTTTGTTGTGCCACAAATCCATTGGGGTTATCGGTGGGGTCGGAAATAGAAGTAATATTTGCACCATAAGTGGTACTGCTTTGAGGAAGTGGTGTACCGTTAATCGTAAACGGCGGCGTACCGTGCAAGTCGTATCCGCCACCGGTTTTAGGCGTTGCATTGGGTGGCAAGTCGAACGCATAGGCGCACCAGTTGAATTTATCGGCAGCAAGG
>JAIRLT010000161.1 GCA_031259225.1 Prevotellaceae bacterium | reverse complement strand
CCGAACTGCAGGTGCAATGTGCGGGCGTGTGCGGGATTGAATGACGAAATGTTTTCCGCCGCCACGTAAAACTGAAATGCGCCGCCCCGCAGGTTAAGCGCTATGCTTGGGTTAAAGAATTTCGTCGTCATAAAGTTGTTGCCTACCGACACGGAGAACCACCTGCCTACCGAACGGTTATACATCAACGTAAATGTAGTGCGCGAAAAACTGTCCAGCGCCCGTGTGCTGAAAAGGAAGCCGAACTTGTCGTTTTTCGTGAGGTTGTATGCGGCGCTTACATAAATTTTTCCCGGAAGCATAGCGCTGTAAGCCTGCCCGTTGCGGTCTTTAAAGTCAAACACATTTTTCAGGGTGTCGATAATTTGGTCAATGTCGTCATCAAGGTTGGTGAGACCGGCAAATTCAAAGTCGCCACCCTGTGTTTTTGCTTCATAGATTTTAGGGTTCGACGTCCAGTCAATCCAGCCCCAATCGACCATGCTTACGCCTACACTGAGACCTTCAACGGGGGTGTTGTAATAAATGCCCGCGTCAAAAGCCATGCCGGTGTTGTCCATTACCGACACCGACGGGTCAATATATGCCACATGCGCCTGTGCATCGGCGGCAAGCGTCATTTTGTAATCATTGGGGTCGGTGGCGATGGTGGCATGGAAATCTTTTCCAAAAACATTTGCTCCGCCTTGCAGGTATTTTATCCGCAGACCGGCTTTCCAGTTTTTATTGATGGCAAAAGAATACCCGAGCGCCGCTTCCATATAAGCTGCGGCATTTATTTCCGAAGTTATGGACAGCGGCTCGCCGGGGGTATTGCCTTTTACCAGTAATGTAGCCAGTTCGCCGGGCAACAGTAAGCTGGCGTCGACAACAGCCGACAGCGAAAAGGTAATCATATGCCTTTTCTGGAAACGAAACCCGAAAGAAAGCAGTTCATAATTGAAATTAAACATCGTGCGGGCGTCGGCAATTTTGTCCGCTATTTTGGGATTTATTTGTAATGAATTGTCGGCGTTTCGTTGAATAGCGTCGCTATAGGCAATGCCGGCGTCAAGGTCTAAACTCAAATGGGAAAATAAAAAGGGAATGCCCATAAACCACCGTACCGAATCGGATAAGCCGGCAGGATTGGTGCGCAATGCCTGCGGCGACTGGCGCATAAAACTCATGAGTGTGCTTTCTTGCGCCGCCGCCCGGTGGTTGAACGGCGCGCTGAGGATAATAACTATTAAAAAGGTATAAATATATTTCATGTTACTGGTATTTTTGAGGTGATGAAAATGTGAATTTTTTTTCGTGTTACGCATTACGCTTTACATTTAAAGTTTTTCTTTTAAATCGCCTGCGTTGATGCCCGCGCGCAGACCTATTTTCAGCGATACGTAATTGCTTTTCGTGATGCGCACATAAGTGTCATTCGTGTTGCCGGTAGAGGCGCTGAAAAGAACAACTATTTTATCCGCGTTTTTCAACTTTTCTTCCACGCCTTTTTTGACTTCAAAAAGTTTATGCGTTTCAGAGGGCGAGGTTACTTCGCTGTCTCCGTTTCCCACAGGCGTAATGTTTCCGGCAGGAATTTCCACAGGCGTATCGAAAAGCTCGCCCAGCGACGTGCCTGTGCCTTTCTGCAATAAGATGCACTGTAATTTCACGCCGAGGGGCAGGCTGTTCGAAACATTTAATAACAGCCCGAGATTTTTGAACGACATGTCGGATACATCCAAATCGGTTGTGTCGATAAGCATGATATCCACATCTTTTATTTTTAGCGGCACCAGTATCTTTGCGGTTGCAGCGGCGCTGCTTTGGCTGCTGATAACGTTATCTTGCCCATTCTTCCCATCCGGGTTTGACTGTACTTTTACCACTACGTCTATTTTTTTCGGCAATAAACTGATGATTTCTCCCGGCAGGGTCAGGGTATCTTTAAGATCGGTATTGCCTAAGGTCAGGCTATCTATCCGGACTTTTTCCACTACCGGCTTTGCACCCGGCGCAATATCGGTATAGGATCTTATCGTATCAATCACGACGCGCATGGGCAGTTGGATAGAATTTTGTATTTCCAGTGCGATAGATGCTTCTTTCAATGCCCATTCACCGTCGAGGTCATCAAAATCGCCGATGTTTATCGACTGTTTGGCATACTCCGTATGTTTCCCGAAGTAGCCGCGCGCCTCGCCGATAGCGATATTCTTCATGTTTATATTAAATCCTAATTTAATTTCATCAATGTCTTCCCGCGCGGTAAATCCATTGGTTTGATACTTGTATTCTATCGTCATTTTTTTATCTGTGCCGACTGCCATTGTATAACCATTCAGTAGTATTACATTTGAAGTTGTCGAAGTTACATCAATGGGGATGGAAAAGGTAGACGACCCCTTTACCAGATTTGCAATTTTCACCGTAAGCGTGCCGGCAGGAAAACGATGCGTGTTGGTTAGCGTCAAAGAGCCGCCTGAGAAAGTAATGCTTTTCGGTTCTATTTCTGCCGAGCCAAAGTCAATATCGGCTGTTACAGTGCCGGAATATTCCCATTTAGGAAACGGAGTACCATTTGGAATAGTCATTCCACTTGGCAAGGGTAAACCTATTTCTTTCGATACATTTTGTCCGGGAACTTTAAAAATATCGGTTACCTCCGGCATCTCTACTTCGCCGATGTCAAATACGAAGTATCCTTGTCCGTTGTCGTCATACTGGAGGCTGTTTCCGTCAATAGCGTCGGATATATATAAGGTATCCGACAACAAGGGCAAATGGAATTGCGGGTTCAGGTTATCGTATTTCAACTTGTCAAAGTCGAA
>JAIRLT010000147.1 GCA_031259225.1 Prevotellaceae bacterium | reverse complement strand
CCGTTTATTATCAACGGCACAACGGAATGGACTGCCAACACGTATTCCGACGGCGTAATTACAACGCTCACTGACGCCACCGGTTGCCCGGGTGTGTTGTGTGGCAAGAAAGACGAAGCTTCGGGGCTGCTGGACTGTTGCGCGTATGGCACGACCAATTGCGGCGGAACGTGTAAGGAAAACGGAAATCATACAACAAACGACGGTGTGTGCACGGGAACATGCAATACCGCTTATGTGCAATTGCGCGACCAGTGTGGTAATGTACTAAACGCGCAATATGGTACAAGGACGAGCACTGCATGCGTGTCGGGGTGTGTTGCCCTAAAGGGGAATTGCTCAAAATCCAACTGGCTATTGGGCGGCAACATAGATGAATCTCATTGTGCTCGGTTTTGTGGGGCTATGGGCAATAAATACTATACATATTGGACCGATAATTATGAGCAAATAGGCCGGTACTGCAATTGTTGCGATTAAAAAAAACGTAAAATGAAACATAAAAATAGCTGTTAATATAGCGTTTTTACTAAACGCTAACCTTGTTGTGCCTTGTCCACCTAAGGGTTTCAACGCACAACCATGAAAAAAACCAATCCACCATGAAATACGAATTAGTTTATAGTACTGATTTCACACACACGCCGCTTTATACAAAAGTAGTAACGTTTGTGGGCGAATGCAACGGGCTTATTCCAAAGATGACTTGTCAAGGGCGGAAATTGTTTGCCGGGCGTATCCGTTGGGAACTGGGGTGCATCACGCAACTGTTGTTGCATGCGGCAGCTACGGAACGCGCGAATAAACGGCAGCATTTTATTTCCCTTGCACAGCAACACTTTCAAGTAGCTTGCGGGTTGCTGCAATGCTGTTGTGATTTGAACTTCCTTCCGGCGCGCCACCATGAAACATTAAATTTTGAAATCATTGAATTATGAAATCATGAAATCTTTGAATTAAATTTGCTATCTTTGCAGACTTTTTAGCGCATAGCACTATGCCCGACGACTAAGTTAAACCGCCACTCGATTGGCACAAAACAACAGCGTAATGATGCCGGTAACCGTATCCGCCGTATCGTACCTTAACACGGTGCCTTTTCTCCACGGGTTGAAACAATCCGCCATAGCCAAGTCTATTCGGCTGTTGCTGGCGCCGCCTGCCGAAAGCGCCGCCCAGTTTGAGGCAGGGCAAATTGACGTGTCGCTGTTGCCGGTAGCCGCTATCCCGCATTTACCTTCCTGTCATTTTATAAGCGATTATTGCCTCGGGGCAAGCGCCGCCGTCCGCACGGTGGTATTGCTGTCGAATACGCCCCTGCCGGATATCCGCACCGTTTACCTCGACCGGCATTCGCGCACATCCGTCCTGCTGGTACAAATACTTGCCGCCCATTACTGGAACATCCGCCCGGCGTTCCTGCCGTTCGACCCGCCGCAGTTTCCCCTGAAAACAGGCGAAGGCTGCGTATTGATAGGCGATAAAGTCTTTGACCACGAAACACAACATGCCTTCCGGTACGATTTGGCGGAAGCTTGGCTGCGCTTTACAGGCAAGCCTTTTGTATTTGCCGCATGGGTGAGCCGGGAAAAATTACCCGCCGGTTTTTTGCAATCGTTTAACGAAGCATTGCACTATGGCATTACACATATCGGCGAAGCCATTGCCGCCGAAGCCGCCCACTTCGACGCCGCTTTAGCCGCCGATTATTTAACACATAATATTGATTACGCTTTCGACGAAGCGAAACGTCGGGGAATGGAACTCTTCCGGCAATATTTGGAGCACGGGGCTGTCCTTAAATCCGTAAATCTGTAAACAGGAAATACATGGTAACCATCTTTCATAAAGCGGAAAATCATATCCAATATTCCAACGACCTTTCGTTGTTGAACGAGTTAGGCTATAACGATATCCTGTGGATTGACCTGAACGAGCCCGACGGCGACGAAAAACGGGCGGTAGAAGAATTTATCGAAATATCGTTGCAGTCGCGGGCGCAAGCCGAAGAAATTGAAAGTTCGTCGCGCTATTCCGAAACCGACCATGCTATCTTTGCCAACAGCAACTTCCTGCTCGCCGCGCCGGAAACTTATGTAGAAGAGCCGGTGTCATTCATCATCGTACAGGAAATGCTGGTTACGCTGCACCATTCGCAACTGCGCAGTTTTTCCGACATTGAGCGGCGGCTACTGGCAAGCCACCGCATCTACCCGACCGGCTACCATTTGATGATTGCCATCCTGGAAAACCGTATCGATATTGACGCCGACATGATTGAGCTGCTGGCGAAAGACATTTCGCAATTGAATAAACGAATAGGCGCCAATGACAGCATCAGCCAGGAAATTTTGTTAGACATAAACCAGTTACAGGAAAACACGATGGTCATCCGCGAAAACATTATCGACAAGCAGCGGGTGGTTTCAAGCATCATGAAAAGCGATAAATTCCCCGGTGATATTTACCCTAAATTAAATGTGCTTATCCGCGACGTCGGTTCGCTGATAAACCACACCGACTTTAGCTTTGAACGGTTGGAATACTTGCAAAACACCGTGCTGGGGTTGGTGAACATCGAGCAAAATAAAATTATCAAAGTATTCACCGTCGTGACGCTATTCTTCATGCCGCCGACGCTGATAGCAAGTATTTACGGCATGAACATCCAATTGCCTTTTGCAAACA
The DNA here is from genome assembly GCA_031259225.1 of Prevotellaceae bacterium. Lineage (GTDB taxonomy): Bacteria > Bacteroidota > Bacteroidia > Bacteroidales > UBA932 > JAIRKX01. Next base: position 2,598 of record JAIRLT010000147.1, on the reverse strand, counting down.
TCGGCGCATGGAGCTTCCCGGTTACGGTGGCGATGATGGTTTTATCGTTTTTACTCACGTTCATATATTTCAAACGCAGAAAAATCTTATAGTTTATATGAAATTCCGTTATTTATTTATTACTTTACTCTTTCTTGGCGTACTCCTGTTTGCCGTGCTGTCATTGGCATTGGAAGTATCGGAAGAAATAAAAAAACCGGTTTTCGCGCCTGTTGCCGACAGTGTTTCCGAACCTGCCCCGCCTGCCGTCAGTGCCACCAAACCGGCACAGGAAGTTGCCCCTGTTGCCGAACAGGCGGCGCCTCCCGTCCAAACGCCCGCTACGGTTACGCCTCCGGCGGAAAATGCACCCGCCGGCGATGTATACGACCCGCAGAAATGGCAGGCTATCCGCAAAAAGTACGCCGGCATACAGCCAAAAGAATGGGGCGAACGGGTCAGCGGCGCGGTGCAAAAAGTGAATGTCCCCCCGTCGAACGAACGGATACTGTTTTTAACATTTAATGTATATACCAAAAACCAGCCGGAGGTATTTGATTTTTTACAGCAACATAATATAAAAGCCACGCTCTTCCTCACCGGCACATGGGTGCGCCGGAATGCCGGGCAGGCGCAGGAAATAGGCGCATCGCCCGCGCTGTTTGAAATAGGAAATCACGGCAACCGGAATATCGCATTATCGGCAAACGGCGCTGTTGCCTACGAACGCAAGGGAACCGGAAGCCTTGCAGCAGCGCTCGACGAAGTAACGGCGGGAGCCGAAACCATCAAAAATGCCACCGGGCAAACGCCGCGTTATGTACGGTCGTTTTTCAACTATACCGACAACGTAGTGGTGGCGGCGTTGAAAGAAGCGGGAATAAAGACTATCGGCGTAACGGTCTTTGCCGACGGCGGCGGGTTGTTCGGTACGGAAAAGATAAAAGACCAAATCCTGAACGCCCCCAACGGCGCTATCCTCCTGTTAAGCATCAATCCGAACTACCCGAATATTTTCAACGGCTTGAAAGCGGCTATCAATGAAATCGAACAGCAAAAACTGCCGGTTCGTTTTGAACATTTGGTAGATTTCGAAGCCTATTTCCAATACCACTAACCCTTGTCCGGTAACTGCGGTAACCGGTCGCCGCAACAACATGAAACGAAAACCGCTCCCAATCCTGGAAAACATACTGATTACAGGACTTGCCGCCGAAGGTAAATCGCTGGCGCATGTCGACGGCAAAACGCTTTTTGTGCCGCATGCCGTGCCCGGCGACCTGGTGAACGTGCAACTCCTCAAAAAACGCAAAGGGTTTCTGGAAGGACGCATTGCCCAACTGCTCGTTCCCTCGAAAGACCGCGTGGCGGCATTCTGCCCGCATTACGGAACCTGCGGCGGCTGTAGCAGGCAAACCCTCCCCTACCCGATGCAATTGCACTGCAAACAGCAACAGGTTTTCGACCAGCTTACGCGTATCGGCAAGCTGGCGCTGCCGCCGTTGCAGCCCATCATCGGGGCGGGGCAGACCACGCATTACCGCAATAAATTGGAATTTACCTTTTCCAACAACCGCTGGCTCACCGCCACCGAAACTGCCGGAGGAAAGCCGGTGGACGAACGGCGCGCCCTGGGATTTCATATTCCCGGACGGTTCGACAAAGTGCTCGACATCGACCGGTGCTACCTGCAAGCGGAACTGTCAAACACTATCCGCACGGCTATTAAGGCGTATGCCATCCAAAATAATTTGCCTTTTTTTGATTTACGCACCCAGCAGGGGCTGTTGCGTAACCTGATTATCCGCAATACCGTTACGGGCGAATGGATGGTTATCGTCGTATTTGCCTACAACGACCAACGGGCGTGCGAAGCCTTGCTTGCCTTCCTGCAACAACGTTTTCCGCAGATTACTTCATTGCTGTATGTCATCAACGGAAAGCGCAATGACACGATTACCGACCTGCCGGTGCATACTTTTTCCGGGCGTGACTATATGGAAGAACAAATGGAAGACCTCTATTTCAGGATAGGGGCAAAATCGTTCTACCAGACCAATTCGCCTCAGGCTTGCCGCCTCTATGGCATAGTGCGCGAAATGGCGCAACTCACCGGCAACGAAAATGTGTACGACCTCTATACCGGCGCCGGCACCATTGCGCTGTTTGTGGCGCGGCAGGCGCGGCAGGTAACCGGTGTGGAATATGTACCCGAAGCGGTGGAAGACGCCCGCCGGAATGCCGGGCGCAATAACATCCGCAATGTGTCGTTCCATGCGGGCGACATGAAAGATATCCTCTGCGCAGGATTTATACAGGCGCACGGCGCACCTGATGTCGTGATCCTTGACCCGCCGCGTGCCGGCATCCATCCCGGCGTGGCGGAAACGCTGCTGCAACTACATCCCCGACGGTTAATCTATGTCAGTTGCAATCCCGCGACACAGGCGCGCGATTTGGCGTTGCTCGCTACGCACTATACCATTGAACAGGTACAGCCGGTCGATATGTTCCCGCATACGCACCATGTCGAAAATGTGGTGTTAATGGTTAATGGAGAGTTGAAAGTTGAAAAGGGCTAACGCAGGCTAATGTGCTAATGTGACTAATTGTTTATTG
>JAIRLT010000117.1 GCA_031259225.1 Prevotellaceae bacterium | reverse complement strand
GACGCCCGCCGCACCGTCATTTCGAGCGGAGCGTAGCGTGTCCCGTCATTTCGAGCGGAGCGTAGCGGAGTCGAGAAATCTGCTGCGCGCTGCACCTGCTGCTTTACACCGCCCTGCATTCCGGAGCAGTTTCCTCCACTCCGCGCGGCTCGTTCTTCGCGCGCTCCGGTCGGAATGACGCGCTCCTAATCACTTTTTTTGCAGCCTATGGAGATTGTTTTATAGACGTACTCACAAACACAAACTTTTTCACAAAACAACCCCCTGCTGCAAGTTTTTATCTACTGCCAATGATTGCAGAAATTTTGGTCTGCAATTTATTTCTTCAACTTTTACCGTGATTTTTTCCTTATTCCACTAAAAAACCAAGAGTGGAAACGGGATGCTACACTTATAAAGTATCGAGGTTCAGGAAACCCACACCGTTAAATAAGTACAGCAACCCACGTCCACTCTTGGCGTGATTGCTTTTACTTATATTCAAACGGTGTAGAAATTTTCCTGATTTCGATACTTTTCGCAGAATAAAAGTCAAAGCGATATATTTTAATATATCAATTTCAAAATGTCAAAGAAGCATATTAACGCCGCAAATATAGAACTATTTTTTTTAATTACAAATTTTTTTTATTTTTTTTTCGATTTTTTCCTGCGCCAGCCATTTTCAACTTTCAACTGCGCCGTCATTCCGAGCGGAGCGAAGCGGAGTCGAGGAATCTGCTGCGTATTTCGTCCTCACCCCCCAGCCCCCTCTCCCGACGGAGAGGGGGTGGCTGACGCCCCTACAATGACGCCCCTGTGCCCCGTGCCCTGTGCTTCCCCCTTTGGGGGTTAGGGGGCTTCCGCTGCGCGCGCTCGTTCCTCGCGCGCTCCGGTCGGAATGACGCGCTTCTAATTACTTTTTGCAGCGCTGGGATTATTTTATATACGTACCCACAAACACAAACTTTTTCATAAAACAATCCCCTGCTGCAAGTTTTTATCCGCTGCCAATGATTGTAGAAATTTCGTTCTACAATTTATTCCTTCAACTTTTATTGAGGTTTTTCCCTATTCCACTAAAAAACCAAGAGCAGAAATGAATGCTATACTTGTTCGATATCGAGGTTCGCGAAAACCCACATAGTCAATAAGCATAACAACCCACATCTACTCTTAGTGAGGTTGCTCTTACTTATATTCAGACTATGTGAAATTTTTCGCGATTTCGATATCGTTGTCGAATAAAAGTTAAAGCGATATATTTTCATATATCAAATTCAAAATGTCAAAGAAACATATTAATGGCGCAAATATAAAACAATATTTTTTATCTACAAATTTTATTTCATTTTTTTTTCGATTTTTTCTTGCGGCAGCCAATTAATCACATTAGCACATTTTCACATTAGCACATTAGCCGGCGGCAGCCAATTAATCACATTAGCACATTAAACAATTAATCACATTAATCACATTAGCCTGCGGCAGCTTTAATCTATAAATCTTTTTGTATCTTTGCCCCCCCGTAAGCAACGGGTGCAGGATAATAAACCTGTCCGATCATGATACATGCAACATTTTATAATATGAAAAAAATACTTTTATTAATTTCTATGACGGTGGCGCTGGTGGCTCCAGCGGACGCCCAATCCGCCGAGATTAAAAAAATCAAGGAAATAAATTTTTATGGCGTCGATTTTTCATTAGCCACAGCTCCCGACGTAGAGGAAATACCTGAACGGTTTAAGGGTGGACTGATTGCCATTAACGATTTACTTTACCGGGAAGTGAATAAATACAACTTCAAAAAATACATGGGTAAAAAAATAGCGGCTTACAATTTTTCCGTAACCGGTAACAACAATGAGCAAATCGACGCCGGACTGCTGACGTCGCGAACCGTGCGCAAAAAAATTTCGGACGCCGATATCCACGCCATTGTTTCGTCGCTTTCCACCGATAACCATGCGGCGGTTGGTTTGGTTTTTATTGCGGAAACGTTGAGCAAAGCCCGGCGGTCGGGCGTGTACCATGTCGTCTTTTTTGACGAGGCGACGCATGAAATTATTTATTCGCGGAAAATGACAGGACGCGCCGGCGGTTTCGGCGTGCGGAACTACTGGGCGGCTTCCATTTTGAATATTTTAAGAACATGGCATTGGAGATAGCATGATACATTTAGAACTTACCGCAGGCAACGTGTATGACATTCTTTTCCGCGGGAAGGAATTGGAACTTTCGGCTGCCACATTAGCCGGCGTAGCGCAGGGCTTTGAATTTTTAGACCGCTTTTCAAAAGAAAAACTGATTTATGGCATCAACACCGGCTTTGGACCTATGGCGCAATACCGGATTGACGACAAAAGCCTGAACGATTTACAGTATAATATCATCCGGAGCCATTGCACGGGCGCGGGCGCGCTGCTTCCCGACCAGTATGTTAAAGCCATTATGCTGGCGCGGGCAGGCACTTTCCTGCGGGGATATTCGGGTATTCACCCGTCGGTGGTGGCGTTGCTGGCGGAGTTTATCAACCGCGGCATTTACCCGTTAATCTTTGAACACGGCAGCGTGGGCGCCAGCGGCGATTTGGTACAGTTGGCGCACATTGCGCTGTGCCTTATCGGCGAAGGCGAGGTGCGCTACAAAGGAACGGTCGCGCCCACCCGGCAGGTATTCGATGAACTGCACCTGCAACCCGTCAAAATGCACGTACGTGAAGGCTTGGCGCTGTTGAACGGCACCTCTGCCATGACCGGCATCGGGATGATAAACCTGTTTTACGCCAAAAAAATACTCGGCTGGGCGGTTATCGCTTCGGCAATGGTGCTTGAGATTGTAGCGGCTTTCGATGATTATTTTTCGGAAGAACTCAATATCTCAAAGAAGCACCGGGGGCAACAGCAGGTGGCGGCGCAACTGCGGGCAGTCCTGCGCGGCGCCGCGCGTATCCGCAAGCGTGGGGATTTCTTTTATGACCACAAAATAGAAGAAGCCTATATTAAGGAAAAAGTGCAGGAATATTATTCTATCCGTTGCGTGCCGCAGGTTTTAGGTCCGGTGGCTGACGCCGTCGCGAATGCGGAAGAAGTATTGATGAACGAAATAAATTCGGCAAGCGACAATCCCATTGTGGACGTGCAAGCCGGGAATGTGTTCCACGGCGGGAATTTTCATGGCGACTACGTGTCGTTTGAAATGGACAAGCTGAAAATAGCCATCACCAAATTAACCATGCTGGCGGAACGGCAAATGAATTATCTGTTCCATGAACGCCTCAACAACCTGTTGCCCCCGTTCGGGAACTTGGGCGTCAGGGGGCTCAACTACGGGCTGCAGGCGGCGCAATTCACGGCTACCTCCACCACCGCCGAATCGCAAACCCTCTCCAACCCCATGTATGTGCACAGTATCCCGTGCAACAACGACAACCAGGATATAGTCAGCATGGGCGCCAATGCCGCGCTGCTTGCCAAAACCGTCATCGAAAATGCTTACCAGGTGATGAGCATCCATTTCATGGCTATCGTGCAAGCCGTCGATTACCTGAAAATACAACACCAGCTTTCGCCTGCCACCAAAGGCGTGTACGACGAGGTGCGCGCTTTCTTCCCGGTATTCACGGGCGATACCACGAAACACAAGGACATTGCACGCATGAACGAATACCTGAAAAACAAAGACCATGTGCTAATGTGACTAATTGGCTGGCGCGCCGGCTTAGTTGAAAATTGAAAGTTGAAAATGGCTAGCGCAGGCTAATTGTTAATTGTTAATTGGCTGGCGCGTCAGCCTAAATCTGTAAAGTTGAAAGTTGAAAGTTGAAAATGGCTGGCGCAGGCTAATTGTTAATTGTTAATTGGCTGGCACGTCAGCCTAAATCTGTAAACCTGTAAATCCGTAAATTGTTTCCTGCGCCAGCTAATTCTTAATTCCTAATTCTTTACGTCAGGACACTGCAATGGCTATGACTTTGCAATAGTTCCTGTCAATTCTATGAAGTAATGTTGCAGCCATTGTTTTACTTCATTTACCTCTATGGTTTGTCCTTTTTCGGCGGCTAAAGAGGTTACACCTTTATCCGTGAAACCGCAGGGATGGATGTAGCGGTAATAAGACAAGTCGGTATTTACGTTAAGTGCAAAGCCGTGCGTGGTTACATAGCGCGAGGCATGTACGCCGATAGCGCAAATTTTCCGCGCTTCCGGTTTCCCGGCGTCGAGCCATACGCCGGTGGCGCCGTCAAGCCGCCCGGCAGCAAGGCTGTAATGCTGCAAGGTGCGGATGACCATTTCCTCTATTATAAAAATGTATTGTTTCAACGAAAGATGCAGCGCCTCCAAATCCAGCAGCGGGTAGCCTACTATCTGCCCAGGACCGTGGTAGGTGATGTCGCCGCCGCGATCAACATGGTAATAGGCGGCGTTAATAGCGCTTAAAAACCCGGCGTCCACCAGCAGGTTATTTGCTTTTCCGTTCCGCCCGAGCGTGTACACATGCGGATGTTCGCAGAAGGCAAACGTATTGCCGGGCGGTGACAGTGTTGAATGGCTCGAGGAGCCGGCGCCGGCATCCTTTTGCGCAATGAGTTGGGCGGCGAGGGCGCGTTGCCGCTCCCATGCTTCCCGGTAGTCAATCAATCCCCAATCAACAAAGTTAATGGAGAATGGAGAATGGAGAGTGGAAAATGGAAAGTGGCTGATGCTTTTACACGGGTGTGCCGGCAATTCTCCATTCTCCATTCTCCATTCTCCATTCTCCACTCTCTTCTCTCCACTACCAACTGCCGCTGCCCACTGCTCCTCTGCCATGTATGACGAGCGGACAAGCGGGCTGCTTGCCACGTGGTCAAAGCCCATGTTGACGCCGGCTTGGCGGTAGTAGTCGAATTGCGCCGGCGGGATATACCCGGCTACCGGAAGGTGTTGCGGGGTCGGCTGCAAGTATTGCCCAATGGTGAAGAGGCGCACGCCGGCGCGGCGGGCGTCGCGCATCACCGTCAGCACTTCTTGCGGCGTTTCGCCCAGCCCGAGCATTATGCCCGATTTGGCAATGTATCCGCGGCG
>JAIRLT010000081.1 GCA_031259225.1 Prevotellaceae bacterium | reverse complement strand
CGTTTGTGTGTAAAGGGAAATTTTATGCTAACTTTGCCATCCGTAAATCCGTAAATTTAAAAACCTGTAAATTCAAAATTATGTCGCTTATTAAATCTATTTCCGGTATTCGTGGAACGATTGGCGGGCAAGCGGGCGAAGCGCTTACGCCGGTTGATCTTGTAAAATTTTCGGCGGCGTATGCCGGTTGGCTGCGACAAAGCAAGCAAGGCAAACTGAAAGTGGTCGTGGGGCGCGATGCGCGTATTTCCGGCGAACTGGCGCAGCGTATCGTCTGCGGAACGCTCATGGGCTGCGGCGTGGAGGTGGTCTATCTCGGGTTGGTCACCACGCCGACGGTGGAGCTTGCCGTCCTGTACGAACATGCCGACGGCGGCATTATCCTTACGGCGTCGCACAATCCGGAAGAATGGAATGCGTTGAAATTACTGAACAGCCGGGGCGAATTTTTAAACGCCGCCGACGGCGACGCCTTGCTGCAATTAGCAGAACAGCCTGCCTGCGTTTTTGCGGAAACCGATGCTTTGGGAACGCTGGCGGAAAATAATACCTATACCAGTCGCCATGTGGAAGCCGTGCTGAATTATCCGCTGGTGGATGTGGAGGCGATTTACAGGGCGGGCTTCAAGGTGGTGGTGGACGCCGTGAACTCGGTGGGCGGCATCGCCATTCCGGAACTGTTGGCGGCATTGGGCGTGGATACTGTCCCGCTGTTTTGCGAACCTACGGGACGGTTTGCACATACGCCCGAGCCATTGCCGCAAAACTTAACCGGATTAGCCAAAAGCGTCGTCGCAGAAAAAGCGCACTTAGGCATCGCCGTAGATCCCGACGTTGATCGCCTGGCGCTGGTTTGCGAAGACGGCACCATGTTCGGCGAAGAGTATACGTTGGTCGCCGCAGCCGATTATATGTTGTCGCACCGTCCGGGTAATACGGTATCGAACCTGTCGTCATCGCGGGCTTTGCGCGATGTAACGGAAGCGCGCGGCGGCTGTTACTTTGCTTCGGCAGTAGGCGAAGTGAACGTAGTAGCCGAAATGAAACGGGTAGAAGCGGTCATCGGCGGCGAAGGCAACGGCGGCGTCATTGTCCCCGACTTCCACTATGGTCGCGACGCCTTGATTGGCGTGGGATTGTTCCTGTCGCACCTCGCACACAAAAAAGTTGCCTGCTCGCAATTGCGCGACAGTTACCCGGTTTATTTTACCTCCAAAAATAAAGTGGCGCTCACACCGGACGCCAATATGGACGCAATATTGGAGAAAATGAAAAAACGTTATTCGTCGCAACGCATCACTGACAGCGACGGCGTGCGCATTGATTTCGATAAGGAAAAAAAATGGGTGCACTTACGCAAATCCAACACCGAACCCATTATCCGCATTTATGCGGAAGCGCCCAACGAAACGCTGGCAACAGCGCTCGCAATGGAGGTCATGAACGCCATGACATAATAATCAACTAAACCAACACAAATGAAACAAACAAAAAAACCTTCCATCCTTTGTTTCCGGAGGTGGAAGCGAAAGCCGTATGCCGCTTTCGCAAGCTTGGGGAAAGTAGTTAAAATCGGCGTGATTTGCGTGGCGTATTCGCTTATCACCATGCGCGCCCAACCGGCATTGGCGCAAAGCGTGCCGGGAATTATCGCCAAAGACACGCTCCGCGAACTCGACGAAGTATCCGTTACCGGCGAACGACCTCCGCAATTCCGCTCGCTGATGCACGTGGTAGCGGTCATTACCCGTAGCGACATTGAGCGGGCGGCGGCACAGAACCTCTCCGACCTGCTGCGCTACGTCGAAGGCATTGACATCCGCGCACGCAGCCCCCAAAATGTGCAAGCCGATATTTCCCTCCGCGGCGGCACATTCGACCAGACGGTCATCCTCCTCAACGGTGTAAACATCACCGACCCGCAAACCGGGCACCATTCGCTCAATATCCCCGTAAACTTGGAAAATGTAGAACGCATCGAAGTCCTGCAAGGTCCCGGCGCATGGACATTCGGTGCGGTAGCTTATAGCGGCGCAATAAATATCGTTACCGGTTTGGCGGATACATCCGGCGCGACTATCGGGCTGGCGCAGGGGATGCACAAATACCAAAACTATAACGCCGCAGGCACGGTTGCCTCAAAGGATTTCCGCGCAGCCGTGTCTGCCAATAAACGCAAGAGCGACGGGTTCACTACCAACACCGGTTTTGACATTGATAACGTCTATGCGCAACTCCGCTATACCTTGCCCAACGGCGCTATCAACGGGCAATTCGGTTACCAGAATAAAGATTTCGGCGCTAATAATTTTTACGGACCGGAATACCCGACCCAATATGAGCATACGCGCACTTTCCTGTCAAGCCTGCAATACCACCTCGACAAACGCCGGTGGGGCATGGCGGCTACTATTTACCACCGGCAACACCAAGACCGGTATGAACTGTTCCACAGCAATCCTGCGCCATGGTACACAGGTCATAACTATCACCGCACCGATGTGGCGGGAGCCTTGTTGCAGTTCGATTATATCAGCAAATTCGGGACAACTACTGCCGGAATGAATTTCCGGTATGAACATATTTACAGTAATAATTTGGGGGAACCCCTGGCGGCGCCCGTCGCCATTAAAGGCGAAGACGCTTCCTATACCCTTGAAAAGACCCGCAACCACCTGAGCGGATTTTTGCGGCACACATTGCATCTGCAAAAATTCCATGCCACGCTCGGTTTAATGGGCGCGGGAAATAATGCTTTCGGCTTCCGCCTGTATGCCGGCGGCAACCTGGCGTATGATGTTACGCCGCACTGGCAATTGAACGCCGCCGCCAGCAACAGTTACCGGTTGCCGACTTTCACCGATTTATATTACCACGCCGGACAACAGCGCGGCGCTACCGGACTGAAACCCGAAGAAGCCATTAACGGGGAACTCGCCTTGCATTTCCGGCACAGCTACTGGAGCGCGGTTGTGCGGGGATTTTTCCGTTACGGTTACCAGACCATCAGTTGGGTGTTCAAAGACGACCAAATGTGGCATGCGGAAAACATTACCAATATTGCCACTTATGGCGGAAACCTGCATATAGCCTACGCGCCGCAACAACGGTTTTTCAAAAAGGCGGCGCTGCATTATGCTTACTTGTATGCCGACCCGAAATTAGGCGAATCCGTCAGTTATACCATTGAACAGATGAGCCACCAAATCACCGGGACGCTGCAACATGGCATCTGGCGGCAACTGGCGGCGGCGTGGCAACTGTCGTACCGGCAACGCGCCGGCACCTACACGCCCTACAATGCCGCCACCGGAACGTATGCCACCGCAGTTACTTTCGCGCCTTTTTGGTTATGCGACTTGAAAATTTATTGGGATGCCGCCCACTATACCGTCTTTGCCGAAGCGACCAATTTATTCGACCGGCAATACTTCGATTTCGGCAACATCCCGCAGCCCGGACGGTGGGTCAAAGCAGGCATTACCGTAAAATTAGGAATGAAGAATTAGGAATTAAGAATTGGCTGGCGCCGGATTAGTATCGTATTTCTATATTATCGCGCACCCCACAAAAAAAGCCGGCTTTGATTAAAAGCCGGCTTGATTACGAATTAGTTTTATCTATGAAGCTCCCGGTTAATTCCAGCCGGGAGTTTGTGTGAGCGTGTAACCTTGCGATTTATATAAATCTATCTGGTTCTTGCCTA
>JAIRLT010000031.1 GCA_031259225.1 Prevotellaceae bacterium | reverse complement strand
GGCACCAATATAAATTAAAAATTAAAAGTTACTTTGTTGGGTACAAAGGTAGAAAACTTTTTTATAAATACAAAAAAAATTATGAGTTATGAATTATGAGTTATGAATTAGGCTGGCGCCGGCAGGCAGTGGGCAGTAGGCAGTAGGCAGTGCTGGCGCGCCAGCATCATTCTCCATTCTCCACTCGCGAAGCGCAGGCGCGGCAGCCCAGTCTCCATTCTCCACTCTCCATTCTCCACTAAAAAAGCGGCAGCCTAAATCTGTAAATCCGTAAATCTGTAAGACGAATACCAGCCTGATGAGATTTAGCTGCAACGATCCGATGCGCCTGCCGGAATAATTTACCAAGTTTAACTAATGCATAAAAAATTTTTGTATATTTGCACGGTTTTTCAAAACAATAATACTAATTTAAAAATATTATGAAATATATTACTAAAAGTTTGGTAGAAGAATATTTCCGTTCATCGGATGTCTATCACGAACAAAATGCAGAACTGCGGAAAATACCAACTATTACAGTGGACAATTATATTGTCCTCGGGCAATTGACGGCTTTGCGGTTTCTTGAATGGGTATGCCTCAATCCGGGCGGCGTGGTAGCATTACCTACCGGAAAGACGCCTGAATTTTTTATTAAATGGATGCAGTACTATCTGGCAAATTGGGACAAAGAAACGCAAGGGGGACTGCTGGAAAAAGTGGGATTAAAAGGCAAAAAGCCCGATTTCCGTTCGCTTTATTTCTTTCAATTGGATGAATTTTTCCCGATAAATCCCGAACACGAACGTTCATTTTTTCATTTCGTGAAGAATTTTTACATTGATAACTTTGGGTTCGACCCCGCCAAAACGCGGATGATAAATACTAATTATTTAAACGACGAACAAAAGCGTATCCTGGGAAATGTACAATCATTGGAAGAACTTTTTGCAGACGGTATTGACCTTTCGTTGCGTATTCAAAAACCAACTGTCGAAAAGGAAATTCACCGCCAGAAAGCTATCCGGCTATTCGATGAATTTTGCCAATCCTACGAAGCGGAAATAAGGAGTTTGGGCGGCATTGGGTTCTTTTTAGGCGGCATTGGTCCCGACGGGCATATTGCATTCAATGTGGCAGGCTCCAGTCATTATTCGCATACCCGCCTCACGGGCATCAATTACGAAACGCAAGCTACCGCAGCCACCGATTTGGGCGGTATTGAACTGGTACGCAAAAAAGCGGTAATAACAATGGGATTGGAAACTATTACCTACAATCCCGATACGGTAGCAATTATTATGGCTGCCGGACAATCCAAATCGCAAGTAGCGGCAAATGCTATTCAGCAACCGGCACAATTGCTTTATCCGGCTACTGTGTTACAAAAATTGCCGAATGCGCGTTTCTTTATCACCAAGAGTGCGACTACCGAATTGAAATTATCATCCAAAGTTGTTGAAGCGCTCTACAAGAAAGAAATTTTAGTGCCGGAATATCCGCAGAAATTAGTAGTGGATGCTTCTCTGAAACATAATACCGAATTAAAAAATGTCCCGGCAACTGTACAAACAGAAAGTGAAAAACTGCAACTCGCTAAAATTATCAGCGGAAAACCGGTGGATAAATTATTGTCCGATACGTTTGCCGCTATCGACGCCAAAATTGCAAAAGGATTGGAAGGCTTCAAAAATCAACGCTTCCTGCACACAGGACCTCATCACGACGATATTGAATTAGCTTATTTCCCGCTGTTGCATCACTTGGTTCGTTCCAAAGAAAATGAAAATCACTTTGTATATTGCACCAGTGGCTTTACGTCGGTAACCAACGATTACTTGCGCTCCTGTTTCGAAGCATTGGGGAAAAATATTGACAGCGGACGGCTGGATTATTTCATCGGATATAAACACTTGTTCCTCGCGGACGGCGCGCAGGATGACATTACCGGTTACTTGCAAGGCATTGCCCACCAAGATAAGGACACGCAATCGCTGTTTGTCAGTGCGCGACTGGCGCGCAATATTGCCGTCCATCTCGCAACAGGCAATGTGGAAACAGTACGTAATTTCATTCATGAAAATATTGCGCTTATCAATCAATTGCAGGTCGGACGGAAGGAGCCGGAAATGATACAGGTATTCAAAGGCTGGTTGCGCGAATTTGAAGCCGAACTGGTATGGGCGCATTTCGGCATCGGCAAAGACAAGGTACATCACTTGCGCTTGCCGTTCTACACTGCCGATATTTTCCCGCAATATCCCGACCAAACAAAAGACGTGGTGCCTATCTTGAACCTGCTGCAAAAAATACAGCCAACAGTGATCACACTGGCGCTTGACCCGGAAGGCAGCGGTCCCGATACGCATTTCAAAACGCTTATCGCCTTGAGTGAAGCTATTGATAAATATGCCGCCGAACATCCTGAAATCCCGCTGCAAATATGGGGTTACCGCAATGTCTGGTCGCGTTTTAAAATTCACGAGGTAAATATGATTGTGCCTATTTCGCTTAATTCGTTTGCGGTGTTGCACAATATGTTTAATGCATGCTTCCTGAGCCAGCGGTCGGCGTCGTTCCCAAGCTACGAGTACGACGGCAGTTTCAGCGAACTGGCACAACGGGTATGGGTGGAACAGTATGAACACTTAACGCGGCTTATGGGTCAAGAATATTTCTATGAATCCGAAAACCCGATGAAACGGCGGTCATATGGCGCAATCTATCTAAAAACAATGAGCTATCAGGAATTTGCCGATTATATGAAACCTGTTCGCCGGCTGTTGAACATGAAAGATACGCTTACGCAGTAAAAGCAGTAGGCAGTGGCGATAATCCGCACAAGTAATAATCCGTGTAATCTAAAAAAACATGAATAAATTAGTAGCAGGAATTGATATCGGCGGCACCAATTCGGTGCTCGGTTTAGTGGATGACAAAGGCAAAATTTATGCCGAAGGGACTATTGCTACACGCAAGTATCCCGATTTTGACCTGTACTTGCAAGCTTTGCATGATACTATCCAAAATTTTTCCGAAACTGTTGATGAACCTTTCGAGTTGGCAGGTATCGGCATTGGCGCGCCTAACGGGAACTATTACACCGGTTGTGTAGAGTTTGCCGCTAATTTATTATGGAAAGGCGTGCTGCCGTTTGCCGGCAAGCTATCGGCATTATTTCCTAATATTCCTATCAAACTCACTAACGACGCCAATGCGGCGGCTATTGGCGAGATGATTTACGGCGGTGCAAAAGGCATGAAAAACTTTTCGGTTATTACGCTTGGGACCGGTTTGGGAAGCGGGATTGTCGTAGACGGGGAACTGCTCTACGGACATGACGGGTTTGCCGGCGAATTGGGACACATTATTGTAACCACCAATGGGCGCGAATGTGGTTGCGGTCGTTGCGGCTGTTTGGAAACCTACGCTTCTGCTACAGGCATCAAGCGTACGGTGTATAAATTGCTTGCCGACCAGGTAGCAGACAGCGAACTGAAAAATATCAGTTTTAACGAACTCTCTGCCGAAATGATTTGCACGGCGGCTATCAACGGCGACCCGGTAGCTATCGAAGCCTTTGCCCACACGGGCGAACATCTCGGACGCGCTTTAGCCAACCTGGTAGCAATTACTGCGCCGGAAGCTATTTTCCTGTTCGGCGGGCTGGCAAAAGCAGGCAAGTACATTTTTGAACCAACGATAAAGTCAATGGAAGAAAATATACTGAAATTCTGGCGGGGAAAAGTAGCCTTGTTACCGTCGGGCATCAATGATAAAAATGCAGCCGTACTGGGCGCTGCCGCTTTAGTATGGAAAATTATTAACGAAAAATAATCATGCCGAAACGTTATTTTATCCGCGCACTAAAAAGTATTGTATATTTCTTTACCGTACTTTTTTTGATATTGGCGCTCCTTTATTTCATTACTCCTGAACAGGAGCGGCAAGTGCAAAGTTTCATGGAATTTTTGCAACGCAGCAGCCTGCTGAAAATGGTTATGTTCCTCGGCGTATTCGGATTGATATATCCGTTTGTCGGGTATATTACGCAAAAAACGTCGCGTTCGCGTCCGTTTTCGGAGGGCGATAAAGAAGCCGTGATAAAGATTTTCGCTAATGCACGCTTTGTGCCGGCAAAAGACGACGGCAGTGTCTTAACTTTCCGTATCATTAACCCGGTAGCGCGCGTAACGCGCATTTTTGAAGACGCCATAACCGTTGATTACGCTGCAAATCCGCTGGTCGTAGAAGGCTTGCGGCGCGATGTCACGCGCCTCGCCAAAGCGGTTGAACGCTATTTGCGGGAAACCGATGAGGCGAATAATGCCTAATCAAAAAGGTCGTGCGTTGAACCCCTAATTATTTCCGGGCATGCAGCAGCCCGAAGCCATTATTTTTTTGCTTCGTTTAACAACTATTTTTCGTATAAATTACTATGGGTGGATACAACGCACTGGTGTTTTGAACCCAGCATCATAATGTCCATATGACAGCCAGAACCCAGTATCATTGCACTTCAAGTTATCTCCCGCGCCATTATCAATAGACGCATAAGTGACTTTTACACCATTCGTGGAAACCCAGTCATCACCATCATTGGGCTCATCAACAGCAATGCTCAATCCTCTTGTCGCCCAACCGTAATTATTGGTTTTGGGGTAACAGTTTAATTGCAAACTACGCAAATCACGAAACGCGACAACAAGGTCATTTGATATAGACATTGCCATCGTGTTCCATTGGGTGCTGTCTGGCAGCACCCATCCAGCCGGACAGATGGTTTGTTGATTGCTAGCATAGTTTCCATTAAATACTTCTGTGGTCGTATAAAATCTTCCGCAGGAGTCTTTTCCGCAACTTTGAAACAGCACTCCTCCATTTGCGGCATATTTCAAATTCTGCGCTAACCACCATTTATTATCGGGCATCAACACTATTCGATACAATTCATCATCGCGCACGTCTTTTATCCATGCTTCCCAATTTTTTGCACCGGTAGGTCTGCGAGCACAAAGATGCGTTGCATCACGGTGCAAGTCAGCGTCCGTATAAGGACAAAAGAAGCCGGGGCATTCGGTCTTATCAGTTAATGTCACGGCTGCAATAGTCAAAGAAGGCGCCGTCAATGTATTGCCGGATACTGTTTGCGTATCTCCATTTGCAGCTTTTAGAATAAATGGAGCTGTTCCTTGCAGGCGATAAGTGCCGTTATTTGCTATAACATTCGGCGGACAATCGGAGGCATAAGCGCACCAATTGAATTTGGTGTTTGCCGGAATGTTGGAAAGGGTTGCAGTAATCGTTGCGCTATAGCTGCCGGTAACGCCGTTCAACCAAAAACCCTTGTTAGTACTTGCATCAAGGGCTGCCGTACTTGTTGGCGAAGAACTGACGGCGGGTGTTACGGAAACTTCCGCACGCGTCCATGTATTGCCGGCAGTGGTATTGTCGGCATTTAGTTTTAAGAAATCAATCCACACCCAAATTTTGGAATTATGAATTTCTCCAAGTACCACCGGAATACTACTCCATGATATACGGAATTTTACTACCGGAGAAGTAGTGTAGGTTGCACTTATCATTTCGATGGTAATGTGGCTTTGTGCGCTTGCAGCAACGCTTGTAAGCATTGCGAAGAGAAAGAAAAATGTTGTTCTCATAATTTTTTTTTTATTTATTATTATTTTGTAGCATCAGGGTTGTTTTCCAAACACAAACTTTTTTTTATAAAACAACCCCTCGCTACGATTTTTTATTCGCTGCCATTTTTTTGCGTTTCAATTTAGATTATGCTTGTTGAAAAAAATCGAAACGTGGTACTTTACTTAATTATCATAGAGGTTCTCGAATACCTGAAAATCTATAAGCAAAATCCACGTTTTTCACGTGCGTTGCATTTATTCAGATTTTCTTGAAATTTTCGAGATTTCTATGATAGAATAAATAAAATATTTTTCTTTTCAAAGAACATATTTAATGGTACAAATATATTACTTTATTTTTTATCTGCAAATTTTTATTTAAAAATTTTTTATTCCGGTAGAAAGATGCGATAAGCGCACGAACCACATAAAATGGAAAAGCTAATGGTTTCAAGCTTGCTGTATGCATTGAAGCCATTATTTTTTGTATCGTTAAAAAACTATTTTTCCTGTAAATTGCTATAGGCGCATGCAACGGACGGCAACCATTGAGTTTGAAGCACAGGCTGTGCAATTCCAGTATGTTGTACTGTTGCATGACAAACTATTGCCTCCCCCATTGTCAAGTTGTATCATTACCCATCTGTTTCCATTCATTGAATGCCAAGAATCGCCGTCGTTATCTTCATGAGTAAGGGGACATCTTCCTTTGGCAGCCCAACCGTACCGGTCGGTTATCGGGTAACACAAAGTTCGTAAACTCCGCAAATCCTGCCATGCATTAGTACGATTACTGGATATACTATTGGTTAAATAGTCCCACTGGTCTATGTTTGGTAGCACCCACCCAACCGGACAAATCGTTTGTTGATTAGTCGTATATTTTTCATTAAATACTTCTGAAATTGTATAAAATCTTCCGCAGGAGTCTTCGTCACAACTTTGAAACAAGTCGCCCATTTTTCCATTTGCGGTATATTTTAAATTCTGTGCCAACCACCATCTGTTGTCGGGCATCAGTACAATTCTATACAATTTCTGATCCCGTGCGTCTTTTATCCATGCTTCCCAATTCTTCTTGCCACTTAGACGCTGACGACAAAGATGGGACGCATCAATGAATAAATCTTTACCGGTGTAGGGGCAGAGAATAGTGCCCGGGCATCCTGTTTTATCAGTTAATGTTATCGGTGTAACAGTTACAGCAGAAATAGTAATGGTGTGGCTATTCACTTGTTGTGTTGTGCCGCCGGCGGCTATTAGTGTAAACGGTGGCGAACCTTGCAAAATATAAGTTCCATTGTTAATTCTTCCATTCGGCGGGTAATCGCTTGCATAAGCGCAGGCATTGAATTTTGCCGGAACGCCGCTTAATTGCAGTGTAATTTGCCCGGTAAAATTAGCACCGGAACTAACGCTTTTAACCCATACGCCACGCGTATTGCCGGCTACCATGGAAATAGTAGCATTACCGGTAGTTTGTTGGGTTATAGTTGCGCCGGTTACAGTTGCCGGTTTCCAGTCATTGGTAAGTATGTTCCCGGAGAGGTCAATGTAATCTACAAATACCCACACATTGGATAGTTGTGTTGTAGTGCGCCCTGTCCACGATAAATCGCAAACGATAATTTTTTGAGACAGGTCAATGGTGGTGATTTTAATGTCTAATGATTGTGCACTTGCAAAAACGCCTGCAAGTAAGGCAAAGAAAAGTAGGATTGTTTTCATTATTTTTTATTGTTTATTTGTTATTATTTTTTAGTTGTTTCGGGCTATTTTGAAATAACTTGCCAAATACAAACATTTCATAAAACAACCCCGCGCTACATTTTAAATGTTGCTGCTAATTATTGCAGAATATTCCGATAACACTTTCTGCTATGTCATTTTTCAACTTTTACTATGCTTAATTCCTTATTCACTTAAAAAATTAAAAGAGGACATGAGCGCCATACTTACGTAATTCGAGGTCTTGGAAAACCCACAGTGCATATAAGTATAACAACCCACATTCCTCTCCCAGCAAGGTTGCTTCTCCTTATATTCCTGCACTGTTGAAATTTCCAAGTTGCGAATTACCGGCAGAATAAAAGTTAAAGCTAAATTTTTACAATATCATTCTTAATATTTCAAAGAGCGATTGATTAAGGGTACAAATTTATTACTTTATTTTTTATTTACAAATTTTTATTGAAAAATTTTTTACTTCGATAGAAAGTTGTAAATTTGTCCCATTCAAACCAAAAAATAATACGCAACATGAAAAAAATTTTAATAAGCGCCGCAACCCTATTACTGATAGCGTGCCAGAACAACGTAATAAACGAGCCTATGAAAACATTTACCGAAATCGACAGTAAGGAAATTCCCGGAAATATCATACAGGTCATGTCCAATGACTGGATGTTGATAACAGCCGGTACGCAGGAAAAATTTAATACCATGACCGCGAGTTGGGGCACACTGGGACATTTGTGGAACAAACCGGTGGCGTTTTGTTTCGTGCGTCCGCAACGCTATACATTTGAATTTACCGAAGCGCAGGACTATTTTACGCTCTGTTTCTTTGATGAACAATACCGCGAAGCCTTACAAATTTGCGGCACCCTTTCGGGACGCGACGTAAATAAAGTGGAAAAAGCCGGATTGACGCCACGCGTACTGGAAAGCGGCAATGTAGCGTTTGAAGAAGCACGGCTGATTATCGAATGCCGGAAAATTTATGCAGATTTCTTCGACGCCGGAAAATTCATCACCGATGAAATACCTGCCCGCATCTATCCCACCAATGATTTTCATAAAATGTATATCGGAGAAATCCTCCATGTGTGGGAAAAACGGTAGAATGGTGAAACGGTGAAAAAATACGATAAACACAGTTACTATATCCACAGCGGTTGCCATTCCTAATTTATCTAACTACATTTAACTTCTCTAACTCTTTCCTCACATGACCCTCTCTATTATTGTAGCAGTGGCGCGGAACCGGGCGATTGGCAAAAATAACCGGCTCCTGTGGCATATTTCCGAAGACTTGCGTTATTTTAAACAAATCACTTCGGGGCATACGGTGATTATGGGGCGCAAGACATTTAAATCTATCGGGAAGCCGTTGCCCAACCGTACCAATATTGTTATTAGCCGTACGCTAACGCCGGAAAGCCATGTTAGCGTGGCGCCGGGCTTAAACGCCGCCATATCGCAGTGCCGGAACGATGCGGAAGTTTTTATCATTGGCGGCGGCAGCATTTACCGCGAAGCTTTGCCGCTGGCGCACCGCCTTTACCTTACCGAAGTGCATGCCGACTATGAAGGCGATACCTTTTTCCCGGAAATTGACAGGCATTGTTGGGAGGAAATATCCCGGCAGGATTTCCCGAATGGCAAGGCTTTCCCTTATCCCTTTTCTTTTGTTGTGTACAGGAAGATTTAAAGATTTAAGGGCGCCGGACGGAAGTGTACTTGTTAAAACGGTACATGCGGCTAATACCTATTACTGTCCGTGCTCCATGCCCCGTGTTCTGTGCGAAGCGCCCCGTTTAGCGGATTTCTACTTTCAGCATTTCATTGCCGTTCAGGAAAGCTTGCAGCCGGTCGCCCGGATGCAATGTGCCGCTCGTAAGAGAGGTGTTGATAAAAATGTAATCACCGATTTTGAGCGTGATAAATTGCGATACATGCGGTATTATATCCTCCGGCGTGTAAGCGATAGCGGCGTTTTGCACAGTTTTTTCCCCATTCAACGACCAACACAATGCACAATCTTTTATTGCCGGAATTTCTGCCGCCGGAATCCATCCGGCGCTGATGGGCGCGGCGTAATCAAACGCATGGGCGCCGTCTGCCGGCTGGTGGGCGAGGAGATATTTTTGCCGTAAATCATGTGCAAAAATATCCATTCCCACGCCTACGGCGTCGAAGTAGCGTGCGGCAAAAGGCGCCCCGATACTGCGCCCCAAACGGCTTATGCGCAATACTAACGACAACGTGGCTCGCAAGTCTTGCGTATAATCGGGTAAAAAAAACGGCTGGTTATTGCGCAACAGCGCAGTGTCGGGCTTGAAGAAGAAAGCCGGCGGTGGCAACTGTTCCGGAGGGAAGGTGATAAATATAAGTTTCATGCAAATCAAACAGACGTGGGTACAAAAGTAGGAAATCATTGCCGCTTGAACAAATATATTTTAATTTTCGTATTTTTGTACCTGTAAACTATACGGGTGTCCCGATACGCTTGACGTTGCATACCGTGCCATCCGGCTTTTTTTATAACAGATGACATTTGCCCTGTGTGATTTCCTGTACATGTATTGGTACGAACTCCTTTCGGCGTTGTATTACATCACTGCATTGTGGGTGATATTTTTCATGGTAGGCAAAAAATTAGACCCTACCAAAACTATTTCATGGAGTATCGTACTGATTGCACTCCCTTTTGTAGGGTTGATATTTTATATTTTCTTAGGGCAAAATTACCGGAAAGAAAAAATATTCAGTTTGAAAGAAATTCGCGATTTGCTGGTCATCGACCAATTGAGCAAACAGCAAATTGCCATGTTCCACAAGGCGGGGCAATATCCGCTGTCGGTGGAACGCTGCAAAAATATCATTACCCTGTTGCTCAATAACAGCAAGGCAATTTTTACCGAATACAATCAGGTGGATATTTACCACGACGGTGAAACCACGCTCGCGGCAATGAAAGCAGCCATGGAGCAGGCAAACGATACCATTCACCTTGAATCGTACATCATCGAAGACGATGAAATAGGCAATGAAATAAAGAATGTGTTGATACGGAAAGCGCGTGAAGGCGTGGAAATACGCGTGATTTACGACGATGTAGGCAGTTGGAACCTGTCTAAAAAATATGTGCGGTCGCTCCGGCAGGAAGGCGTGGAAATATTTCCTTTTGCCAAGGTGCATCTCCTGCACAGGAGCGGCACGAAAGTGAATTACCGCAACCACCGGAAAATCCTGGTGGTGGACGGATATATCGGTTTCATGGGGGGGATCAATGTGGCAGACCGTTATGTAACCGGCGGCAAGTTCGGTGCATGGCGCGATACGCACATGCGTATTGAAGGCGACGCCGTACCGTTCCTGCAAGCTATTTTTTTACTGGACTGGTATTTTATAACGAAAAAACAATTGGGGCAACGCAAACGCTATTATCCCGTGGGCAAAAAACACGCCGCCTGCCCGATGCAAATCGCGGCTTCCGGTCCCGACAGCGACTGGGCAAGCGTGATGCAAGCATACTTTGCGGCGATTGTGCAGGCAAAAGACCACATCTATATTACCACGCCTTATTTTACGCCGAACGAAAGTATCCTCACCGCCATCAAGACAGCGTCGCTGAGCGGCGTTGATGTTCGCCTGATTATTCCGGCGCGCTCCGATTCCAAATTGGTTTATTCCGGCACGCGTTCTTACTTTTCGGAATTGCTCGAAGCCGGCATAAAAATATACCTGTTCCAAAAAGGCTTCAATCATTCCAAAGTGATGATGGTGGACGGATACTTTGCGGCAGTAGGCTCTGCGAATATGGATATACGCAGTTTTGAACACAATTTCGAGATTATTTCGTTGATTTACGATGAAGAGGTTACCCGGAAACTGGAAGCCCGGTTCCACGAAGATATGAGCTATAGCCGGCTGGTGCGCTTGCGTTGGTGGAACAAACGCAGCGGCTGGTCGAAAATGAAAGAAGCGCTGGCGCGCCTGTGCAGCCCATTACTATAACCGGTGAAGGTGGGTAAAAGGGGTGAAAACAGGTGAAGACGGATGGATAAATAAACTGCAAACACAGTTCTGCCGGCAGGTAAAACCATAAATAAACAGGAAGTCATATGAACCGCGTAAATATTGAAAATATTCTCTTCATGGATGTGGAAACCGTTCCACAAGCCGCGTCGTACAAAGATTTGCCGGAGCGCATGAAAACATTATGGGAAAAGAAATCGGCGTATTTGCGCACCCAAGACCAAACAGCGGAAAGCATTTATGAACGCGCCGGTATTTGGGCGGAATTTGGGAAAATTATTTGCATCTCGGCGGGGTTCGTGCGGACGCATAAGGAAAAGAAAGTTTTTCGCGTGAAATCATTTTTTGGGGATGATGAAAAACAATTGCTGCTACAGTTTTGTCACTTGTTGCATACTTTTCTTGCGCGAAAGAAAAGTGCGCAACTGTGCGCCCACAACGGCAAGGAATTTGACTTTCCGTATATCGCCCGCCGCCTGCTCATCAACGGGCTGCCACTGCCCAAAGTCCTCGACATTGCCGGCTGCAAGCCCTGGGAAGTACCCTTCCTCGATACCATGGAACTGTGGAAATTCGGCGACTACAAGCACTTTTGTTCATTGGACCTGCTGACGGCTATCTTCGATATTCCCACGCCCAAAGACGATATTGACGGCAGCCGGGTAGCGACTGTCTATTACGAAGAAAAAAACATGGAACGTATTGTGCGTTATTGCGAGAAAGACGCTATGGCAGTAGCGCAGCTATTGCTGCGTTATCGCGGCGAACCCCTGCTGGCGGAAATGGAAAAAGCATGACCGGGAAATTAAGGGATTAAGGCGGGGCAATGCGCTATGCGCGATGAAACGACGCTGTTAAAAAGGTAATAAGGGTATTGTCCATATTCTTTCCCTTTTGTTAGGTAAGTTCAAGGTAAGTTCAAGTAGTAAATGCAAATAAAATTTGCAGATAAAAAATAAGTTCTTATATTTGCAGTATTATTGATGCTCTTTATTTACCGGAATTGAATAATATTTCAATGGCTTTTGTTCAAGTTTCTAATATCTGACAAATTAAAAAACCCGCAAGAATAGAAGTCGTATATCAACGTGGATTGGTATCGGCTTTGGGTTTTAGGTTGTCAGATCCTTTAGAAAGAGTAGATGTCAGTTCACGTTTTATTTTTACATAATTACATATACAAATTAGATAAAAGCCAGTATAAATTGGCAACGAATAAAAAATCGTAGCGAGGGGTTGTTTTATAAGAAAAAGTTTGTGTTTGGAAAACAACCCTGATGCTACAAAATAATAACAATAAAAAAATAAAAAATTATGAGAACAAAAATTTTCTTTCTTTTTGCAATGCTTGTAAACATTGCCGCAAACGCACAAGTAACAAATGTCGAGCCGGTAGGCGCAAATTACACTGATAAAACCGTTTCTTTCCGCGTGTGGTGGAATGCCGGCTCACGGGATGCTACGCACCTTTCCAAAGTATGGGTGTGGGTGGACTACATTAAAGTAAATGCCGATAACACGGCTTCGGGCAACACGTGGACACGTGCCGCCGTTTCCGCTGCCTCGCCTACGGCATCTGTTTCATATGACGGCAGCAACCGGCAGGGGTTTTGGTTGCAGGGCAATAGCGGCAATTACAGCGCTACCGTTACTGTACAATTAAATATTGCCGAAACAAAATTCAACTGGTGCGCCTATGTATCCGACTATCCGCCGAATGCAACAGCAGCTAACGGAACTTATACTTTCAAAGGTACGCCGCCGTTTACATTGATAGCCTCCAATGGTACAACCCAACAAACAGTAAACGGAACAACACTTGCTACTTCGGCATTAACCATTACGCCAACTACTATAAAAGACAAAACGGAATGTCCGGGCATTTTTTGTCCTTATCAAGGAAGCGATTTATTGATTGACGCTACGCACTTTTGCCAACAACGCAC
>JAIRLT010000014.1 GCA_031259225.1 Prevotellaceae bacterium | reverse complement strand
AAATTTTATGTATCTTCGCATATTGATGTAATTATAAATGAGTATGAAAGTATTGTTAGATGTAAAAGAAAGTAAGGCGTTGTTTTTTATGGAGTTGATCAACAACTTTTCGTTTGTAGAAGTTCAACCGATTACAAGCGAAAAGGCGCTGTTGTTGCAAGAAATCAAGGAAGCTGTTGATACGGTTAACTTGGTAAAAAAAGGTGAATTATTTGCACGTCCGGCAAAAGAGCTGCTTAATGAACTATAACGTACTCACGATAGCACCTTTCGACAGACAACTAAAACGATTGGCAAAAAAATTCCCGTCGTTAAAAACGGAATATGCTTTGCTAATTGAAGAATTGGAGCGAAATCCGAAAAAAGGGGTTTTGTTGGGTAATAACTGCTTTAAAATACGCTTGGCAATTGCCTCCAAAGGTCGTGGAAAATCAGGCGGAGCGAGGGTGATTACTCATCTTTATATAACAGGCGAAACTGTTTTTCTGCTTGCTATTTATGATAAAAATGAACAGACAGATATTTCTGATAAAGAATTGAAAGAGTTGCTGGCAAAAATTGAAAAATAGTCACAATATCATTAAAAAGAGTTGCTATGAAAATAGTAGCTCTTTTTGTCTATACTGTGCTTTTCCTTAAATTTTTTGCATGATGAGCATACACCTCTGCCTTGAATATGGCTACATTTCCGACTTTTAGGTTTGTAGAATATTTATAGAATTTCGTCGTACAAAGTTATTTTTTTCGATTTTTTCCGGCGGCAGCCAATTTCAACTTTCAACTCTCAATTTTCAACTAAACTGGATTGCTTCGCGGAGCCTGCCCCGAGCGTAGCGTGGGGGCTCGCAATGACGCTCGTCGCGCCGTCATTTCGAGCGGAGCGAAGCGGAGTCGAGAAATCTGCTGCATCCAGCACCTGCTGCTTTGCATCGCCCTGCGTTCCGAGGCAGTTTCCTCCACTCCGCGCAGCCTGTCCCGAGCGGAGTCGAGGGATCCCTCGCGCGCTCCGGTCGGAATGACGACGCACGCCGCTTCGCTCGCAATGATGTGGCGTCAGCCAATTAGTCACATTAGCACATTAATCACATTAGCACATTAGTCATATTAGTGCATTTGAAAATAAATTTGTGGAATGAAAAAAAAAAATTACCTTTGCAAATCAAAAAAAGTTATGAAAAAAGCAGTTAAAAATAATTCCAAAATCCCGGCGCGCGCCGGTGACGAAGAGGCAAAAAAAACATCCAAACGCCTTGCTGCACGCAACAGTTCGCCTTTGGTACGGATAATACGGCAAGAAATACTAAAACGCAATATCAAGCAAAAGGACATGGGCAAACTTATAGGCATGGATGACTCTTCTTTCAGTTTATTCATGAACGGCAAGCGGCACCTGTCTTTGGATGCCGCTAAAAACCTCCATAAACGGTTACATATCGACCCTAAATTGATATTGAAATATGCTTAATTATAAATAAGCATTTGTGTGGAAAAAATAACCCCCGCTGCTACCTTCCGGCAACGGCGGGGGTTGTAGAATGTCCCTTGCGGGTATTTTTTTATTGCCCGAATTTCATTCCCAAATTATAGAAAGTAAACGCCCAGACGTCGGTATATTCTTCGATGGACTTGGCGGTGGACGAAGCGCCATGCCCGGACATGGTGTCAATGCGGATGAGCGCCGGGTTGTTGCCGGCTTGCGCGGCTTGCAACGTGGCGGCAAACTTGAACGAGTGCGCCGGCACCACACGGTCGTCATGGTCGGCGGTGGTGATGAGCGTGGCGGGATACCGCACGCCGGCTTTAATATTATGCAACGGCGAATAACCCAGAATATACTCGAATTCCTCTTCGTTGTCGCTGGAGCCGTAGTCATCCACCCAGCCCCAGCCGACGGTGAACTTGTGGAAGCGCAGCATGTCCATCACGCCAACCGCCGGCAGCGCGACTTTGAACAGTTCGGGGCGTTGCGTCATACATGCGCCGACCAGCAGCCCGCCGTTGGAACCGCCGCGGATAGCCAGTTTCGCGGAGGACGTGTAATTTTCTTTTATTAAATATTCGGCTGCGGCAATAAAATCGTCGAATACATTTTGTTTTTGCAGTTTGGTGCCGGCTTTGTGCCATTCGCTGCCAAATTCGCCGCCGCCGCGCAGGTTGGCTACCGCATAAACGCCGCCATTTTCCAAAAACAACATATTGGCAATACTGAACGCCGGCGTCATACTGATATTAAATCCGCCGTAGCCGTAAAGCAATGCGGGGTTTTTCCCGTTGCGCGGCGTGCCTTCCTTATATACGATGAACATCGGGACTTTTGTGCCGTCCTTGCTTTCGTACCATACCTGTTCGGTAACGTACTTGCTGGGTTGGATATTCAATTGTGTTTCTTTATAAAGTTCCGGCGCAGGCGTACGTATGTCGGCAATGCGGAAAATGGCGGTGGGCGAGGCGAAGGAAGTGAACGAATAGAACAGTTCGTTCTCGCCTTTCTTCCCGCTGATGCTCCCGGCGCTGCCGATGCCGGGAAGTTCAAGCGCTGTTTTCCCTTTGCCGTCCTTATCGAAAATGAACAGTTGCGAATAGGCGTTGTGCAGGTATTCGGCAACAATTTTATCGCCGGCTACGGTGGCGGAAACAAGCACATCCTCGTTTTCGGGAATAACGGTTTCCCATTGCGGCTGCCCGTTGCCGACGGTTACTTTCATCAACCTGTAACGCGGCGCCCCGTGGTTGGTGAGGATATAAACAGCGTCGCCGAAATTTTCCACCGGAATAAATTCATGGTCAAAATTGGCGGGGGTTACGGGAATAAACCCTGCGCCCGGTTTTTTCAGCGGTTTTATCGCTAACGTATTGCCGTCGGTGCCGCCGGATACGGAAAGGATTAAAAACCGCCCGTCTTCGGTGGCGTACGCACGGTTGTAGCGCAACGGATTTTCCGGGTCGCTGTAAACAAGTCGGTCGCTTGCCTGCGGCGTGCCTAATTTATGGTAATATACTTTGTTGAACTGGTTTTGTTCCGAGAGGGCGCTGCCTTTCGGGGCGTCGTAGCCGCTGTAGTAGAAGCCGTCGTTGAGCCATGAGATGCCGGAGAATTTAACCCATTTGACCACATCGGGCAGATCGTTGCCGGCGATATCTTTTATGCGGATTTCCTGCCAGTCCGAGCCGCCGGCGGAAACGGTATAGCCTACGTACTTGTTATCGTTCGACACGCTGATACTGCCGGCGCGCGTAGTGCCGTCGTCCGACAGCGTGTTCGGGTCAAGGAAGACGCGCGGTTCGGCGTGCAGGCTGTCCAAAATGTAAAGCACGGACTGGTTTTGCAAGCCATTGTTTTTATACACAAAATACTTGCCGCCATACTTTGCCGGGACGCCTTCTTTCGGGTAGTTCCAGATAGCGGTCAGGGCTTCGCGGATAGCGGCGCGGAAGGGGATTTTTTCCAGGTAACCAAAGGTTACTTCATTCTCTGCCGCAACCCATGCAGCGGTGGAGTCCGACCGGTCGTCTTCGAGCCAGCGGTAGGGGTCGGGCACTTGCGTACCGAAATAGGTATCGGTATGGTCGGTTTTCGCGGTGGCGGGATAATGCACCGGGATGGAGGGTTTACAACTGTTCATTGCCAGTAAAGGGATAATCGTGATGATGATAATTTTTTTCATAATTATAAAATTGAAAGTTTACAGGTATTTTTTGTATTTCACGCAATCTTTTTAAATCTTTGAATTTTTAAATCTTTGTATTCCCCATCAATTGCCGGATGGCTTTGGCTAAGCGTTTCACGCCTTCTTCGTTCAGCTCTTTGCTCATATACGAGAAGTTGATGCGTAGGGTATTTTTGCCGGAGCCGTCGCAGTGGAAGGCTTCGCCAAGCACGAACGCCACATTTTCCTTGATAGCGAGGTCGAATAAATCTTTTGCATCCAAAGCCCCGGGCAGGGTGAGGAAGAGGAACAGTCCCCCCTGCGGGCGCGTCCACGTAACGCCCCCGGGCATGTATTTTTCAAATGCCGCCAGCATGCCGTCGCGTTTTTCACGGTAGGCGGCAATCACTTTTTTCAAGTTCTCTTCAAAATAATGCTGGTCGAAGAAGCGGGCGGTAATTTTCTGGTCGAACACCGGCGAACATAAATCCATTGCCTGCTTTGCCACGACAGCCTTTGTGATAATGTCTTCATGCGCCAGCAGCCAGCCCAAACGGAAGCCCGGCACAAAGATCTTGGAAAACGTTCCCAACGTAACGACCTGCCCCGTGCCGTCCAACTGGTAAAGCGTCGGCAATGTTTCGCCCTCGAAACGCAGTTCGCGGTAGGGGCTGTCTTCCACAACCAGCACGTCGTGGCGGTGGGCTACGTCGAGCACCATTTTCCGTTCGTCAAGCGACAGCGTCGTGCCTGCGGGGTTTTGGAAGTCGGGGATGACGTAAATGAATTTGGGTTTGCGACCTTCCGCTATTAATTTCCCGACGACGTTTTCCAAGTCGTTCTTGCGGCGCACGCCCACCATTTCCGCCCGGTAAGAAGCGAACGACTGCAAGGCGGCAAGATAGGAGGGCAATTCGCATACCACCGTGTCGCCCGGGTTTAAAAACAGTTTGGCGACAATATCAATGCACTGTTGCGAGGCGGTGGTAATAATCACGTTCTTTATTTCCGTCGCCACGCCTTCCCGGCGGTAGCGTTCGACGATGATTTCGCGCAGGCGTTTGTCGCCTTCGGTAGGACCATACTGTAAGGCGAGCGCGCTGTCGGTTTCCAGCACTTCCACCGCCATTTTTTTCAATATCCCGACAGGAAACAGGTCGGGGGCGGGCAGTCCGCCGGCAAAGGAAATGATTTCGGGTTGTTGGGATACTTTCAGTAATTCACGGATAACAGACGATTTCATGTTATTAGCGCTGTCCGAAAAGAGTTCTTTCAAATTAGCTACCATAATCAACAATTCAATGGTTACAAAGATAAGCAAAATTTAAAGATTTCAAAATTATTAATTGTTAATTGGCTGACGCGTCAGCTTAAATCTGTAAATCCGTAAATCTGTAAATTGTTTTCGGGCGTGGGGGATAAAATTAATGAATAACAGGCGTTTTTTGAAATCTTGGAATTTTGGAATTTCCTCACATCGGGTCTACATCCACCGACGTTTCGACGCCCGACAGTCCGGGCTGTTGATGCAATGCCGCCAGTTGTTCCGTCAGGAAATGTTTCAATTGCCGGGCGCTAGCGTCGCGTTCGAGGCGCACCCAGAAGCAGGCAAGGTAACGGTTCTGTATGCGGTTCACCACCGGCTGGAACGGACCGGTAAGCCGCTGTTGCAATGTTGGCGCCAAAAGATGGCGCAACGTCTCCGCCGCCTGCCGCAAGGTATCCGGTTGCCGGTGCCTGAGGGTAATGCTCACCAGCCGGGAATAGGGCGGGAAATGGAATTCCTTCCGTTCGTGCAGTTGCAGGTTGAAAAAGCCGTTGTAGTCGGCTTCCTGCACCAGGTAGATAACCGGGTTGGCGGGCTGCATGGTTTGGATAATCACACGCCCCTGTTTGTCTTTGCGCCCTGCGCGCCCGCTCACCTGCATCATCAGTTGGAAACTGCGTTCGTGCGCGCGGAAGTCGGGGAAATTCAGCAGGGCGTCGGCATTGAGGACGCCGGCAAGTGATACATGTTCAAAATCCAGCCCTTTGGTTATCATTTGCGTGCCGACTAAAATATCGATGCGGCGCTGCGCAAAGCCGCCGAGGATACGGCTGTAAGCATGTTTTGCGCGTGCGGCGTCCAAATCCAGCCGGGCTATCCGCGCCTGCGGGAAAAACAGTTGCAGTTCGTCTTCCATCCGTTCCGTGCCGAAGCCTTTGGTTTGGATGTTCGCGCTTTTACATTCGGGGCATACGGTCAATAGCGGTTGCGATGCGCCGCAGTAGTGGCATAGCAACACATTCCCCCGCTTGTGATAAGTAAGGCTCACGCTGCATTGGGCGCAGCGGGGAATGTGCCCGCATTCGGCGCACTGCACAAAAGGCGAATAACCGCGCCGGTTTTGGAATAAAATCACCTGTTCCTTCCTGCCCAGCGCCTCGCCTATCGCATCCAGCAGGGACTGCGACAAGAGTCCGTACATTTTTTTCCGCTTCCGTTCGCGCACAACGTTTACAATGGTTATGGCAGGCGGCTGCACGCGGTGGTACCGTTCCGTAAGGGTTACCAGCCCGTATTTCCCGGCACGGGCATTGTAATAACTCTCGATGGACGGCGTGGCGGTGCCGAGTAATACGGAGGCGCGGTGCAGTTGCGCCAGCATGATAGCGGCATCGCGCGCATGGTAACGCGGCGCGGGGTCGTACTGTTTATAGGTGGTTTCATGCTCCTCGTCCACGATAATCAAGCCCAGGTTATCGAACGGCAGGAACAGCGACGAACGCACGCCAAGGATAACCCGGTAGATAGAAGGCACGGCATGGTAAATCTCGGCGCGTTCATTGTTGTTGTATTTTGAATGGTACACACCAACGATGTTCCCGAAAACGCTTTGCAGGCGCTCGATAATCTGCGTGGTGAGCGCGATTTCCGGCAACAGGTACAGCGCCTGCCGCCCGTTCCGGAGCTGTTCGGCAATCAGGTCGATGTACACCTCCGTCTTCCCCGATGCCGTAGCGCCATGCAACAGGACGACGTTCTTTTGCCGGAACAGCGCGTCGATTTCATCGCGCGCCTGCTGTTGCGCCGCCGACAACACCGGCGCGGCTTTGCTGGCGGTCGCCGACAAATCCAGCCGGCAGGTTTCGTGTGTAACAAGTTCCAGAATATTTTTCTTCACGCACGCCGTCAGGGCTGCGGCTGCCTGCTTCCCTTGCAACAGTTGCTTTTTAGGAACCTCATGCGGATGTGCAAAATCCAGTTCTTCGGCAAACGAAAGGTACGACAACAGCAATGCTTCCTGTTTTTCCGCCCGCTTCAAGGCATCCAAGCAGCCGTTCAGTTCCTCTTCGGATGAGATGGACGGATGCAAACGTACACAGGTTTCGGTCAGCGGTCGGAAAGCCGTCCGCAAACCGTTAGGCAATGCGGCTTTCATCACCTCGCCCATGCTGCACAGGTAATAGCCGGCGAGCTGTTCCCAATGTTGCAATTGTATTTCCGTTACCGCCGGGCGGTCATCCGGTACCGCCAACAAGTCTTTCACCGCATAGTTTTCCGGCGGGTGGCAATGGATACGGCGGATTAAACCGGTATAGTTTTTTTTCCCGACCGGCACGGTTACCCGCTTGCCGGTTGCCACCCTGTCCCCCAATGCGGCAGGAACGGAATAGGTGAGCAGCCTGTCCAACGCCAGCGGCACGATGACGTCGGCAAAATTGACTTGCCCCGGCGTCCACGCGGAAGCGGCTACAG
>JAIRLT010000013.1 GCA_031259225.1 Prevotellaceae bacterium | reverse complement strand
TTATTTTAAAAAGTATATGATGTTTCCTGTAACTACTTACGTAAATCGCCGGAAAGTGTTGAAGCAAGCGGTAAACAAGGGGTTGTTGCTGTTTTTGGGCAACGACGAAAGCCCGATGAACTATGCCGACAATACCTACGATTTCCGGCAGGACTCTACATTCCTGTATTATTTCGGCAATGATTATGCCGGGCTGTCGGCAGTGATGGATATTGATGAAAACAAAGAAATCATTTTCGGCGACGAACTGACGATGGATGATATTGTATGGATGGGGCAACAGCCCACTATCCGCGAAAAATGCGCACAGGCAGGCATTAGCGAAACATTACCGGCAGGCGCATTGAAAAAATATCTTCAGGATGCTGCGGCAAAAGGCAGGGAAATACATTTCCTGCCGCCTTATCGCGCCGAACATCAACTGAAATTATTGGACTGGCTGGGTATTGCGCCGGCAGCGCAAGCCGAAGCCGCCTCCCTGGCATTTGTAAAAGCAGTAGTCCATCAACGGAATTACAAGTCGGACGAAGAGGTTGAGCAAATCGAAGAAGCCGTCGCCATTTCGGCAAAGATGCACCGGAAAGCCATTGCAATGGCGCTGCCGGGCATGAAAGAATCGGAAATAGCTGCGGCGATGAACGAAATTGCCATGCGCTACGGCGGCAGGTTGTCGTTCCCCACCATTGCTACTATCAACGGGCAGACGTTGCACAACCACTATCACGGGCACACGCTAACGAGCGGCAGGCTGATGCTGATTGACGCGGGCGCCGAAAATGCCATGCATTACGCCGGCGATTTGTCGTCCACTTTTCCGGTGGATAAAAAATTTACCGAACAGCAGAAAATGATATACCAAATCCGCTACAATATGCACCGGGCAGCGGTGGCGGCGTTACGACCGGGTATTGCGTTCAAGGATGTGCATTTTATTGCCGCAAAAATATTGGTAGAAGAATTCAAATGTATCGGGCTGATGAAAGGCGACGCCACCGAAGCGGTCATAGCGGGCGCGCATGCCCTGTTCTTCGTGCATGGATTGGGACACATGATGGGATTAGATGTGCACGATATGGAAAATCTCGGTGAAAAATGGGTGGGATATGCCGGCGAACCGCGCAGCACGCAGTTTGGGTTAAAATCGTTGCGGTTGGCGCGGACGCTCGAACCGGGCTTTGTGCATACGATTGAGCCGGGTATCTACTTCATCCCCGAATTGATTGACCAATGGAAAGCAAAGAGGCAACTGGAGCAATTTATAAATTACGAAGCGGTAGAAAAATATAAAAATTTCGGTGGTATCCGCAATGAAGAAGATTATTTGATTACGGCTACCGGCGCACGCCGCCTGGGACCGGCGTTACCGTTGAGCCTCGAAGAAATGGAAGAAGCAAGACAGTGGCAGTAGCAGTAGCAGCGCTGTAGCGGTTATTTGACGAACAAAGTACAATGAAAGCAAAACACTACATAATCGTTGGGTTGTTTTTGTTAATGGTGGGAAGCGGTGGTAACGCCGTAGCGCAACAGGTCTATACCGTGCCGCCCATCATTGAAAACGGCGACACCTTATATCAGTTGTCGTTGCCGCCGGTGTATGTGTTTGCTTTTCCGAAAGTGAAAAACAATTCCAAAGAATGGAAAGAATACCGGAAACTGGTGTATAATTTCAGGAAAGTATATCCGTATGCGCTCATGGCAAAGCAGAAAACGGATGCGATGGAGGAAGAATTGGCTGCATTGCCGTCAAAGAAGGAACGGGAAGTATTGATAAAAAAATATGAAAAAAATTTGTTCGCGGAATTTGAACAGCCGATACGAAAATTAACCTTTTCACAAGGGAAATTATTGCTGAAATTAGTTGATCGCGAAGTGGGGCAAACTTCTTATTATGTAATCAAAGATTTGAAAGGCGGCTTTACTGCTTTCTTCTGGCAAGGTATTGCACGTCTTTTTGGCGCGAACCTGAAAAAACCCTATGATAAATACGGGGAAGACCGGAAAGTAGAGGAATTGGTTAAACTGTACCAGGAAGGTTCGTTTGACGGGTTGTATTTTCAATTATTTGGCGTAACAACGAGTGATGCAAGATAGCTTTCTTCATAAAGGACAACGGAAAAAAATGATTGGGCAATTGCGCAAGATGTATTCTTTCGACGAATGCGTGCTTGAGGCAATGGATAAAGTGCCGCGTCATTGGTTCGTGGACGTGTCGTATGCGGCGGTGGCTTATTCCAACCGTCCGTTGCAGATAGCAGCCGGGCAAACAATTTCGCAGCCTTATACGGTAGCCATGCAAACGCACTTATTGCAGTTGAAAAAATGGGACAAGGTACTGGAAGTCGGCACAGGCTGCGGATACCAGACGGCTATACTGGTTACTATGGGAGCGATGGTGTACACCATTGAACGGCAAAAATCGCTGTACTTGCAAGCGCAAAAAACATTGCTCGGCATGGGAAAGCAGGCAATCTTCCACTATGGCGACGGCTATGAAGGCAAGCCGCTGCTGGCGCCGTTCGACAAGATTATTGTTACCTGCGGCGCACCGGAAATTCCGCAAAAATTGCTGGCGCAACTGGCGGTAGGCGGTCGGATGGTAGTTCCTGTAGGCGGCGGCATACAACAGATGACCGTTGTGGAACGCCTGCCGGAAAACAAATATAACATCACCACGCATGGTCATTACAAATTTGTGCCGATGCTGGAAGGAAAAGCTAAGAACTAAAAGTTAAGAGTGCCGGCGCCACTGCGCTTGTCGCGGGTTACGACTTATGATTAAATAACAATGCAACTAAAAGTTTTTTATTTTAACGAACTCCGTGTGTGTACCTATGTTTTGTGGGACGAAACAAAGGAATGCATTATTGTTGATCCCG
The DNA here is from genome assembly GCA_031259225.1 of Prevotellaceae bacterium. GTDB lineage: Bacteria > Bacteroidota > Bacteroidia > Bacteroidales > UBA932 > JAIRKX01. The sequence continues at coordinate 4,120 of JAIRLT010000013.1, read as the reverse complement.
GCTGCGAAGCGGCAAGTGAGCAACAGCGGCTACAGAAATTTATTGCGGAAAACCAGTTGAAACCGGTAATGGTAGTCAATACACATGCCCATTTCGACCATGTGTTGGGCAATTTATTTGCGGTCAAAACTTATTCCGTCCCCAGCGCGATACACGAAGGCGATACGCAATTACTGGCAAGGGTAGCGCAGCAATCGGCTATGTTCGGATTTGTGGTAGCGCAACCGCCCATGCCCGATCGCTTGCTCACGGAAGAAGAACCGGTATGTTTCGGGCATTCGCAATTGCAGGTATTGCACACGCCCGGACATTCGCCCGGCGGTATTTGCCTGTATGCGGCAGACGACAAGTTTGTACTCTCCGGCGATACGTTGTTTCAGGAAAGTATCGGTCGCACCGACTTGTCCGGCGGCAATTACGAGCAACTCATCGACAGTATCCGCAACAAATTAATGACGCTCCCCGATGACGTGAAAGTGTTTCCCGGTCATGGTCCCGCCACTTCTATCGGTGAAGAAAAACGAAATAATCCTTTTATTGAATATTGATGAAAACAGGTGAAAGTAGCGCCAGTCAATAAACATACGAAATAAATTAAAAAACAATAATTATGAGTACCCGCCAAAATAAAAAACGCTTTTCCCTTCCTGTGTGGGGGACTATTGGGGCTATTACAGTGATAGCGCTATTAACTATTTTTGTGCCGCAGTTGTTTCCGTCGTCCGGTAAAGACGGCGAAACTGCCCGATCTTCCGCACCGGCTACTGCGGTGCTGCCGGCAGGAAGCAATGCTATTCCGGTGAGCGTATATATTGCAGAACCGTCGTACATCTCGAACGGCATCCATGCGGCAGGTTCGTTAATGCCTAGCGAAGAAGTGGAAATCACTACCGAAGTGGCAGGAAAAGTTACGAAAATTTATTTCACCGAAGGCGCATTTGTCCGCAAGGGCGAATTACTGATAAAAATTAATGACGAAGATTTACAGGCACAATTGGTGCGGGCGGAATTTCAGGAAAAACTGTTAGCTGAAAAATTGGAACGGCAGAAAATCCTGCTCACTAAGGAAGCTATCAGCCGTGAAGCATACGACCAGTTGGAAACCGACCATAACATGATTGTCGCCGACATCCGGTTGCTGAAAGTACGCATCGAAAAAACAGAACTGCGCGCTCCCTTTGATGGCGTCATCGGGTTCCGCTATGTAAGCGACGGAAGCTATTTGCAGCCGGGCGCAAAAGTAGCGCGGATTGTAGATAAATCGTCGCTGATTGTAGAATTTTCCATTTCGGAAAGGAATATCGCCATGCAATTCCTGAATAAAAACGTGGTGTTCCGCACCGAAGGCTTCCGGCAAGAGTTCCGTGCGCAGGTCTATGCCGTAGAGCCGATACTGAACGCCCGCACGCGCACCATTTCCCTCCGCGCCCGCTACGACAACAGCAAAGGATTATTATTGCCGGGTATGTCCACCAGTGTGACGTTAATCACCAGCGAATCGAGCAACGCCATTCAAGTACCTACGGAAACCGTTGTGCCAGACATTAGCGGCGTCAGCGTATGGACGGTGCAAAATGGTCGCGCCGTAGTAACGCCCGTCGAAACCGGCAGCCGCACCGAACAAATGATAGAAGTGCTGTCGGGATTAGCCATCGGCGATACCATTGTCACCACAGGCATTATGCAGTTGCGACCCAATATTCCGGTAATCATCAATGAACCGGAAATACAACAAGTGAAAAACGCGCAACCGGAAAAAAAAGAAAAAGTATAAAAATCAAAAAAAATAACTACTTTTGTATCCAGAAAAACATCCATATTAAAACCAAAACGACTTTTGCCTATGAAAGAAATACAGCTTGTCTTCCGTTAGGGAATAAATACTAAATATAGAGGAAAAAGCGTTAGCTTTGATTCTTGTTTCCGGAATTAGCCATTGCGAAACTGTCAGGAATGAAGTTTAAACGCTCACGAGCAATTGTGAGCTTTATTGTTTCTACTTGACAGCAAGGTTGGCTAAGCCTCGGAAACAGGTAAAAATTATTGTTCACAATTGCTTTTAAACATAAAATACAATGAAACCTAAAAAAAGACTCATTTACTTGAATTTAATCTGGATACTTGTTAGTCTACTAGTGCTGGTAGTTATTTTCTTTATAATGTAGAAATACAAATAACCGGCGCGCCGGTTTATTTATTACCTGTTGATACTATTATATATGCCGGTATGCCGGTATGCTGGTATGTTGTAGAATTTATTTAGCGGCGAAAAAAAATTTGCCGGTAAAAAATAAAGTAATATATTTGCAAATATAATTTATGCTCTTTGAAATACTAAATTGATGTTATAAAAAACATCGCTTTAACTTTTATTCTAAGTAATTCGAAACTTGGAAAATTTCTACTCTCTTTTGAATATAAGTCAAAGCAACCTCGCAAGAGTGAATGTGGGTTGTTGTACTTATTTAGAGAGTGGGTTTTCCAAGACCTCGAATTACAATAAGTATCATACCATTTTCACTCTTGACTTTTTAGTGAAGTCGGGAGAAAATCACAGTAAAAGTTAAAGTGATAAATTGCGGAATAGTATTTCTGCAATAATTGGCAACGAGAAAAAAATTGCAGCAGGGGGTTGTTTTATAAATATCGTTTGTGTTTGTGGGTACGTAGATAAAACAATCTCCAAAAGCTGCAAAAAATAATAACAATAAAAAAACAAAAAAATTATGAGAACAACATTTTTCTTTTTCACAATGCTTGCAAGCATGACTGCAAGCGCGACGGTGACGGTGACGCCGCTCAATGCGGATTATTCCACAAAAAAAGTAACCTTTAAAGTGGAATGGACGAACACCCCCATTGCACCGTGTAATAACCGTGTATGGATATGGATAGACTTTTGCCCGGTAAACGGCGTAACGCCCCAAAGTTTTTCGACGGCTACTATTGACAGCCCTGCTATAACAGGCGGGAATGGGACGATTACCAATCCCACTGCGCGCGGTTTTTTTATAGAATATGCCGCCACCAATGCCGGCACAACCGTTACTGCCACGTTGAGCAACGCGCCAGCCGGCAAATTCAACTGGTGTGTTCATGGCAGCACCTACCCGCCGAATATAGGTGATTACAATAACGGGATTTACACATTAAGAGGTACTCCGCCATTTACACTATATGATGAAAATGGTACGACACAAATAGTAAAAGGAACGACAATAGCCCGGTCATCGTTGAACATTGAGCCAATAACCATGACGGATGCCACCGGTTGTCCGGGCAATTTTTGTAAGTATGTTGGCAGTGATTTGTACATGAATGCAACAACCTACAAATGCCAACAACGCACCAGCGGTGCACAAAATTGGGAAGCGTGGATAAAAGATACGCGCGATGATAATTCGTATAGAATTGTCCTGATGCCCGACAATAACTGGTGGCTGGCGCAAAATGTAAAATATGCACATGTTGGTAGTGCTATCAGTGGTTGCACGGAAGATGAGTGCGGAAAAAAATATACATGTGAGCAAACTTACGCTTCGTATGCTGGTGGTACAAGCGGCGAGTCCGGTAATGTACAAGGTATTTGCCCTCCCGGATGGTTGTTACCTATACAGGAAAATTATCACTCACTATTCGACGCTATAACTCCGGCTAATGTAAGTCAAAGTTTACGTGCGTTGAAAGCTGCATGCGAACCTCGCCCTGACGTGTATGGGTTCGCGAGCGTGTATGCGATTATAAACGGTAATATAAGCAAGTATGACGGTTGGTATTGTAATGACCGCGGTCGGGAAGATGCGATCAACCTTGATTACAAAATTCATGTTTCATACGATCAAACGTGTGGTGAAGTACAATTCGATGACCCCGGCGAATGTCAACCATGCGTGATACGTTGTATGCGCGAACCTTAGTTTTTGCAAAAATATTATCAATAGTATGGAAGTAAAAAATTATGCTCCCCAGCGCCACTATGCCTTGCTTGCATTGCGGGTTGCTGCAATGCTGCTGCGATTTGAAATTTTTTCCGGGGCAAAGCTATGAAATGTTGAGCATGCAAATGCAAATCCTAAGGAAGCAATTCATGGGCTAATTGTTGAAATTTTTACGTGAAATT
>JAIRLT010000159.1 GCA_031259225.1 Prevotellaceae bacterium | reverse complement strand
GCGCCGCTTTTCACATAGTAGTCGAAATAAGGAATGTTGTTCAAGAGTGCAAGCAGGGAAGCGAAAGTGGATTGTACTACGCTTTCCGTAGAATAACCGGCCACGTTTTTTACCGCAATTCCTTTTTTTGCGGCGTATGCCGTGTCAATGTTATTCACGCCTGTGGCGACTACACATATCAGTTTTAGTTGGCTTGCAGCGTCTATTTCAGGTTGCTTCAGCACAACTTTGTTGGTGATGATGATATCGGCGTTTTTGATGCGTTCCGGCAATACGCTGGGCAGTGTTGTGCCGAACACCTTGAGCGTTCCGTATGCTTCAAGCGGCGTGAGGGCGATGTCCTTGCCAACGGTGTCGGCGTCGAGAAATACAATGTTCATTTATAAATGCAATAATTAATGTACAAATATAAGCAAATGTCTTTTAAATATAAAAAGCGGAGAAAGTAAATACTTCTCCGCTTTTTTATTAAAGGAATTCGTTTATTTTCAGAATTTATAGACGAAGCCCACAGATATGTCGCCTAAAGTAACGACGTCATAAGAGTCTACCCCTAAACCGAAACTTGTGGTTGTGCTAACATCTTTAATTTTAGTTTGCGAAAATCCGAAATTAAGAAAATTTAAGTTTGCCAATAGTGAAAAATGATCTGATAAGTTATATTTCAATACCGGTTGGATATTTAATCCGAAACTCGTAGCTTTTTGTGAATTTTGTTTTCCTCCACCAACAAATAAATTGGCTTGTCCCCAAACGCTGAAATTTCCAAATTCGATAACAGAAAGACGCGCGTATGGAGCAATGCTCCATGCGTTGCTTTTACTTTCGCTACTTCCAAAATCCGTTTTCAAGTTGACAATAGCTAAAGATATACCAAGTTCAAAATTAGAATTTAAACTGTAACCTACTTCCGGAGCAAAGGAGAATGATGTGGTTGTAGTTTTATCTCCAACTTCTGGCTTTTCAGTTTCTGTTCCGAAACCCAGAGATCCTCCCACGTAAACTTGTGCATTAGCAAACCCCGTACACAGTACAGAGATTAACATAATTAAGATTGTTTTTTTCATCTGATTTGTTTTTTAATTAATAAATATTTAAATAAGACAGACTTACACAAGCCTGTTTGTGCCCGGAACAAGACTCGAACTTGCACACCGTAACCGGCGCTACCCCCTCAAAGTAGTGTGTCTACCAATTCCACCATCCGGGCAATTTCAGGATGCAAAGGTAGTATAATTTTTGTTTTTCCGAAAAAAAATATAACTTTGTTTTTTAAGAAGTTCAATGCAAATGGACAAAAAGCCGGAGTATTCATACGCTGAAGTTACTGCTTTTTTATTCGGCAGTTTGCCCATGTATCAAAAAATCGGCAACGTAGCCTACAAACCAGATTTGAATACGGCATTGGCTTTTGATGCGTATTTTAAATCACCCCACCGCCGGTATAAAACCATTCACGTGGCCGGCACCAACGGCAAAGGCTCTGTGTCGCATATTCTGGCTTCGGTATTGCAAAGCGCAGGCTACAAGGTGGGCTTGTTCACTTCGCCGCACTTGACGGATTTTCGCGAGCGAATTAGGGTGAACGGCGCGCTCATTTCCGAAGAAGAAATCATTCATTTTGTGTCGAAACACGAGGCGGAGATAAAAGCGCTGAGCCCTTCATTTTTTGAGATGACTTCGGCGCTGGCGCTGGAGTATTTTGCGCGGCAACATGTGAACATTGCAGTGATTGAAACCGGCATGGGCGGGCGTCTTGATTCTACCAATATTATTACGCCGGCGCTGAGCATCATCACCAATGTGGGGATGGATCACACGGAACATTTGGGTGATACGCTTGAAGCCATTGCCGGCGAGAAAGCGGGAATTATAAAACCGGATGTGCCGGTGTTGGTAGGGGAGTGGCACCGCAACACGGCGCCTGTCTTTGACCGGACGGCGCGGGAAAAACACGCCGCGTTGTATTATGCCGATCATCTTTTGCGGGTGCTGCATGCGGAGCAGCGGGAAGCTTTGCAATATTTTTCTTTGGTGGCCGATGGCAACCTGTTTCCTTTTGAAGTGGCCGTTGACCTTAGAGGCCGTTACCAGCAAATAAATATTGTAACCGCGCTGGCAGCGATAAATATACTGGGTGGAAGATTTTCGAAGATTAGAAAACCGCTGCTGTCGATTTCTGATGATGCGTTGGCGCACGGATTAAGCCATGTGGTGGCGCAAACCGGCTTGCGCGGACGCTGGGAAATTATCGCCGAACGGCCGCTGATTATTTGTGATACGGGGCATAATGCCCACGGACTCAGGGAAACCATGCCACAGCTTCAATCATTGCCATACCGGCGATTGCATTTCATTTTTGGCGTGGTGCAGGATAAGGACCTCGACAGTATTTTGCCGCTGCTGCCGGTGGATGCTTATTATTATTTTACGCAGGCCGATTTGCCCCGCGCCATGGACGCGCGCCAACTGGCCGAACGCTGTATTGAATACGGCTTGCAGGGACAAGTGGTGCAGACGGTGCCTAATGCCTTGAAAGTGGCGCGGGGAAACGCCTTGCCCAACGACGTTATCTTTGTAGGTGGCAGCACTTTTGTTGTGGCGGATTTGTATAAATCCGTTTTTTAATGTAACTTTGCACACCTGTTCTTTTCCGGTGTTTACTTTAAATTTTTATATCATGAAAAAAATAATTCTTTTTACCTCAATGACCGTTCTCATTATGAGCAGTTGCACGCAAAATCCACAAATAAAAGTGGCTTATCCGGACACTAAAAAAGTGGATTATAAAGATGTATATTTCGGGAAAGAAGTGGCCGACCCTTACCGTTGGCTCGAAGACGACCGCTCGGATGAAACCGCAGCATGGGTAAGTGCGGAAAATGAAGTGACATTCGGCTATCTGTCGCAAATCCCATACCGGGACGCGATTAAAACGGCGTTGACCGAAATATGGAACTATCCGCGCCAGGGGCTGCCCAGAAAGGTGGGAGATAAATATTTTGTGTGGAAAAATGACGGTTTGCAAAACCAGTCGGTGTTGTATGTGTCGGATGGGCTGGACGGTGAGCCGCGCGAGTTCATCAATCCCAACACGCTTTCGGCGGAAGGCACCACGGCTGTGGGCTCGCTAAGCCCGTC
>JAIRLT010000218.1 GCA_031259225.1 Prevotellaceae bacterium | reverse complement strand
CGGTAACTGTTTTGAGAAACGCTTCTTTTTTATCCTTCCGCCGCATGTAAATGATAGTTAGTAATGACGCGAGGAAACCTGAAAATCCTCCTGCTATAATGGCTAAAATGTTTTCTTTCATAATTTTCTTTTTTTAATTTTATTTTCCCCAATGTTTATTCAAAAGCTCCCCCTTTGGGGGCTGGTTAAGGGCTTTTCTCTTGCCACCCCCTTCCGTTTAGGGCGAGCTACCGCTATACACATGGTGTGTTTTTAAAAATGGCTTCATTTGAGTTCTTTCATTCGTTATTCATCTTTTATGCATCGCAAACCATGACCGTCGTTTTTTGCTGACGCACCTATATATACGTAAGTGCAGGAGCCTTCGCAGCTCCGCAGGTCATACGCAAGTTTGAAGTCGGACTTGGTGGGGGTGGCGGATTGAAATATCATAAAGGATGTTTGCGCGACTAGCGTGCTTCCGGAACTGTATCCATTTTTCACGGCACCCCACGCTGATATGTAATAAGCAAATTCGTTATTCCCGTATAGCGCTACCATGTTACTATTTAGTACTTCGTAATCGCTTTTCACCGGAACGCGCCAAGGGTGCGGGCAAATCTCATTAGCATACTGAACAACTAAGCACCATGTGAATAGGTGTCCGAAGGCAGGATCAGTGTTGTTTCGGCAATCAGCCCTATAGGTATCATCAGGAGCGTGTCCATCTAATGTTTCTTTATCACAGTACGTAGCGGTAACGGGCGCACTCCATGTTTGGCTGCCGTAAGCGCCGCTTACCACATGGGTAACCGTAGAAGCGAAGCCCACCGTTCCCAATGTTATATTGGAAATAACGCAGCCGTATCCATCTATTCCCTCCGGGTAAACCCTAATAGACCCGGATGCATACTTATTAGTACAACCGGAAATGCCGGTGGCTGTAACGACAAAGGCATGCGTACCGGTTACGGTAGAACTGCCGCTAATGGTCAGGGTATTGCTCGCCCAGTCATAAGTAACGCCGGCAGGCAAACCTGTAACGGTAACCGAACTGGCATTTACCGTCGTGTATTTAATAGGGGCAATTGTTGCACCGTTCGCCACGTATTGGGTGCTATTAGCAGTGGCGAGCGTTAGTTCGGCGCTTGCCGTAACCGCTAATACCCAACTGCCGGCGCTTTGCGTCCATGCGGTGTTGCAACTGCCGTCGCGCGCCCAGCGGGTAAAGGTATGCGTGCCGGCGGTCGTACCGTAGGCAACGGGGTTGTAGGTAGCGGCGTTGGTAGAATTTATAGCAGTGCCGTTCCGCCGCCATTGGTACGTAATGTTCCCATTACCGCCGGAAGCGTCCGTATTACTGGCTATCGCAGTTACCATATTGCCGCTGCAAACCGTTTGCCCGTCGGTAGCAATAGCGCCGGCATCAAATGCAGGACAATATACCGCGAGTACCCAACTGCCCGCGCTTTGCGTAAACGCCGTTTGGCAAGTATTATCTTTTGCGCGGCGGGTATAAGTGTGCGTTCCTGCCATATTAGCGTCTGCCGGCGGGGGCGTATAGCTGGTAGCGGTAGCGCCGCTAATGAGGTTGCCGTTTTTGTACCACCGGTACGAAATGATGCCGTCGCCGCCTGCCGCGTTTTGCGTGCTGTTAATAGCAGCGGGCGTTCCGCCAACGGCAAGCGTTTGCCCGGTGCTGGCAATGGCTCCGGCATTAAACACGCAGGTGGCTACGGTTAATACCCAGCTACCGGCAGCGGGCGTTAAAGCAGTGTTACAAGTGTTATCTTTCGCGCGGCGGGTATAAGTGTAAGCTCCCAATGTGGCGGCGTCTGCCGGCGGGGGCGTGTAGTTGGCAGCAGTTGCTCCGCTAATTTCTACGCCGTCTTTATACCATTGGTACGAAATCGCGCCGGCGCCACCGGCAGCGTCTTGCGCACTGTTAATAGTGGCGGGCGTTCCGCCTATTATAATAATTTGCCCGGTGGAGTCAATCGCGCCGGCGTTGAAACCGCATAGCACTGTCAATACCCAACTGCCGGCACTTTGCGTAAGCGTAGTGTTGCAAGTATTGTCTTTCGCGCGGCGGGTGTAAGTATGCGCTCCTACCGTATTGGCGTCTGCCGGCGGGGGCGTATAGCTTGCTGCTATGGCGTCGCTAATGGGGTTGCCGTTTTTGTACCACTGGTAGGAAATCACACCGCCACCGGTGGCGTCTTGCGCGCTGTTAATCGTTACGGGCGTGCCGCCTATGGTAACCGTTTGCCCGGAATTATCAATGGCGCCGGCATTAAAGGAGGCGCAGGTTACCGTTAGTACCCAATTCCCGGCGGCGGGCGTTAAGATGGTGTTGCAGGCGTCGTCTTTCGCGCGGCGGGTGTAGGTGTGCGCTCCTACCGTATTAGCGTCTGCCTGCGGCGGCGTATAGCTTGCCGCGGTAGCGTCGCTAATGGGGTTGCCGTTTTTATACCACTGGTAGGAAATCGCGCCGCCGCCACCGGTAGCGTCTTGCGCGCTGTTAATCGTTACGGGCGCACCGCCTACGACAATGGTTTGCCCGGTGGAGTCAATTGCGCCGGCGGCGAAACCGCAAGTTACCGTCAATACCCAACTGCCCGCACTTTGTGTAAGCGTAGTATTACACGTATTGTCTTTCGCACGGCGGGTATAGGTGTAAGCGCCTACGGTGTTGGCGTCCGCCGGCGGGGGCGTATAGTTTGCCGCCGTAGCGCCGTTAATGTGGCTGCCGTTTTTGTACCATTGGTACACAATCGTACCGCTGCCGGTGGCGCCCTGCAAGCTGTTAATCGTTTCCGGCGTTCCGCCGAGCGCAACCGTTTGCCCGGAAGAGGCAATCGTTCCTGCGCTGCAAGCGGTAATATTCAGCACCCATTTTCCGGTAGCGGGCGCTAACGTCGTATTACACGTATTGTCTTTTGCGCGGCGGGTGTAAGTGTGCGCGCCCACGGCAGCAGCGTCTGCCGGCGGGGGCGTGTAGCTTGCCGCGGTAGCGCCGCTAATGGGGTCGTCGTTTTTATACCACTGGTAGGAAATCGCGCCGCCGCCGTTGGCTTCCTGTACACTGTGTATAGTTTCCGGCGTTTCACCAATAAAAATTGTTTGCCCGGTAGCAGCAATGCTTCCCGCGTCAAACGCCGGACAGGGCGGCGGCGCCTGCGTTACGGTGATTTCTTCGTTGAATGTGCCCGCCTTGACCACAATGGAGGCAGTGCGCTCCTGCAAGTAGGCGGTATTTGCCGTAACGGTAATCTCTACTTTCCCGTCGCCTTTGGCGGTCGTGGGCGTAATGCGGCACCAGTCGCCGCCGTTCGTAAGCGTGGCTTGCCACGGGATATTACTGGTAATGGCAAATGAGGCGGTGGTTGCCGTTTCGGGAAACGCATACGCCTGTTCCGCTTCTAATTTGAATTGTACCGGTTCTTCCCTGTTTTCGCAGGCAAGCAGCAGTAATAATGTTGTAAAAATAAAAATTTTTTTCATGGTTTCTGGTTTTGATTTCTAATTTTTGATTTCTAATTTCTGATTGACTGGCGCCGGCTTCATATAAGTTGAAAATTGAAAGTTGAAAGTTGAAAGTGGCTGGCGCGCCAGCCTCATTATTCATTATTCATTATTCATTATTCATTGTTCATTTGACGAAGGTTACCGCAAAGCCTACGTTTACGGTAAAGGTGTTTACAATGCTGTTAAATCCTGCGCCGGCGTGCAGGGCAAATACGTCGGAACAGCGCACATACAAGCCTGCCGCCACGTTATAGTACCCGTTAGTAGCCTTGTGTTCGCTTGTTTCTGTAGTTGTTTTGCTGTTGTAGGTATAGGTGTTGGTGTTGGTATAGGTATCGAAACAGGCGCCTGCCGCCACCGCTACATAAGGTGAAAACCTGCCGGGAAGTATATTTACCCGCAGGTCGGCGAACACGGGAATAGCCGCGCCGCTGAAGTGCTCGCCGGCATACGCGGCAAAACCGCCGCCTGCGCCCAAAGCCACATAATTATTGATGCGGTAGCCAATAGCCGCCGCGCCGCCCCATCCGTATGCGCCCAAGTAAAGGGCTTCCCCTGCGAGGTGGAGACCTCTTTGCTTCCTTACGTAGGGGATATCCAATAATTCGGCGGCTAATTTATTAACGGTTGCCGTCAAATCATCTATCGTTTTCAGGTGGCTATAGGCTTGGGTCATTTTAGCGATTTCCGCCGTTTCCACGTCTATTAACTTCACCGTAATATCGTACGTATTCCTGACTTCCGTGATTTCCGCCACACATACGATATCCACGCCGAATTGTTTTCCCACGCGACTAATCTGCATGGCGTCTACATTCCCGGAACGCTGGTATGATTGTTCTGCCTGCAATTGCGCCAGAAATTCCGCCGAGCGTTCTACGGCAGTATATTTTTTCTGCTTGACAATCGTCAAGATTAACTGATTGCCGACTATTTTATTGACGGAAGTATCCCTTCCGGTTACATACACGGCTACTTTTTCTTTATTGCCGCTTGTATTCACTTGGGCGAAAATAATGGTTGTAGAGAAAACCGTAAACAATAAAGTGAGTAATTGTTTCATAGGTTGATGTATTAATGTTTGAAAAGTTAGTATATTATTTTTAATTTTTCTGCAATGAACGCCGCCGCTTCTTCCAAAGCTTCCCTGCCGGCGCGTTCAAAAGTAGTAGAGCCGCCTTTGTGCGAAAGCTCCTCTTTGTACACGCTTTTTTGTGCGTAGTTGTCTATCCATTCTACCTCCACGTCGGCAAAGCAAAAGACAATCGTACTGCCGGCGTCGCCTATTTTCCGCGTAGTAGCGTGCAGGTTCAGGGTGAACTCGGCATGCGCAGGGTCTTCGGTAAAATGGTAGCCCTGCGTTGCCAGCGCTGCTTTCAGTTTGTTGGCGACAATGGCGCAGGGTTGCCCGAAAAGTTCCTCGCGGTCGTTCACGTACACCAGTAGCTCCAGCCGCGCTAACGCCTGTGCAATTTCTTCGCGTAATGCCTGCTGCCCGGAGGCTTGCAGCGCATTGCCGGAAGGCTGTGCGCCCAACGCCCGCAATAAATCCGTCACATTCGCCGCCTTTGCCAATAACTTTGCGGCGTTTTCGTATTGTTTGCGGGCTTTCGCTTTTTCGCGTTGCCTTTCCAATAGTCCGGCGGTTTTTACAGCGCCTTGTATTTGTTGCATATCATCAGCCACCGTGGCGGTATAGTAGGTTATCAATTCGCGCTTGTTGGCATAGGCAAAAGCGTACAATGTTTTTTTTGCCTTGTCAAAATAGGTTTCCGTTTTCAAGTTCACTATTTCGGCATCGGCGGCGCTATGCACCGCCGATGTAAAAACAGTGTGGAAAATTCCGGTAGTATTATCGCTGCTGCTTTGGCTGTGTAACTGTGTTTCACTTTCTATTTTTACCCGTATGCTTTCCGACAGGAGCGCCTGCGCTTCTTTTTTCAAACGCCCGGCAAGTTCCGGCAAGTCTTCGCCGGAACGCACATTCCCCATAGTAAAGCCTGTAAAATAAAGGGACGAGGGAAAATTTTGTTCCCTGTACCTGCTATCTGCCCAAGCGGGAACGTCCTGCCTTGCCACGGTGCAAGCCGCCGCTATATGTAATAAGGTAAAAATAATTTTCCAGTACATACATCGATAAGTTTTATAAAAGGCAACCGGTGTTTAGCAGTTTATTGCTGTTGGGCTTCGAATTTTTCCATTTCTTCGTTGAAGATTTTCTGGAATTGGTGCTTGTCGAAATCCAATTGCAATTTGGCGTCTTTTGAGATGCGGTCGGCGACGTTGTTCACTACCGGCTCTTTGCTCATTTCAATGGCAATATAATAAGTATATTTGCCGTCCTTTTCCTTGAACACTTTTTCGCCAATCACCTTTACGTCGTTCAATGTTTGATTGACCACTGCGCGGGCGTTTTCTTCAAATTTGTTTTCAAACTCCTGCTGGTCGGCGACCGTCCGTTGGTTGGTGTAGTTCTCGGTAACCGCTTTCATCAGCGATTGGATGTTGCCCGCCAGTTCCGTTTTTGCATTTTGCAGGGCAATCTTTTTCGCCGTCGCCAAATCGGGGCTTTTACCCGACTGCGACGCCCGGAAATAATCTTTATCCGTCCGGTATTCCGAGCCCGATAACGGAACGGACACTTCATTGGAACCGCTTTGTACGGATTTTGTACTCTTGCAACCGGTAATGGCTGCGCTTGCTACGATTGCCATTGCGGCAATAAAAAAATGTTTTGTTTTCATAATGTTGAAAATTTTTAAATAAATAATTTAGTTTTTTTTATGGTTTAAACCTTACTTTGTTCTTTGTTTGTTCACGGGTGCGCGTCATGCCTTAAAAAGAAAAATCGCGAACTTAATCTTTGTTTACTTGCACTTTGAGGTTCTAGACTACCTATGCTACCAAATAAACCGAATAAAGCCCACGATTGCTCATGAGCGTTCTAACTTTATTCTTAGTAGCATTTGAAACTGTCTAGATTTCAAAGTGCAAGTTTTCAAGCTAACGCTTAATATGTCTGCTCCCCTTTGCGGGAACGTACGTCTATCTTACTATTTCATCATGTTTTTCTTTGTTCTAAATGATTAAACAGTGCAAAGATAGTAATTTTTATTTTAAAATGTGATTAGGGGATGAAGAAATTGCCGCGCCGTCATTCCGAGCGGAGCGAAGCGGAGTCGAGGAAACTGTTGCGTTATGCACTTGCTGCTTTGCGCCACCTTGCGTTTTGGAGCAGTTTCCTCCACTGCGTGCGCTCGTTCCTCGCGCACTCCGGTCGGAATGACGGGAGAGTTGAAAGTGGAAAGTGGAAAATGGCTGGCGCACCAGCCCATTCTCCACTCTCCATTCTCCACTAAAAAAGCGTCAGCCTAAATCTGTAAATCTGTAAACCCGTAAATCTGTAAATTGTTTTCGGTGCGCATGAGGAGTTAAAAACTAAGAGTTAAGAACTAAGAGTTAGGCTGGCGCACCAGCAAATTCTTAATTCCTAATTCTTAATTCTTAATTAAAAACGACAGGTCATCGCCGGCGTGGTATTCTTTTGGGGACTGCCCGTATTTGAATACCCGTAACTGCCGGTCGCCATGCAGCCGCAACTGTTTTCCCTCTATATACAGCATGGACGCTTCGCGCAGTCCCGCTACATACATTTCCGGGTTGGCGGCAAGGTATTCGGCTATGCGTTGCTCGCGCGTTTCGCCGCCGTGCTTCGGGTCGAAGAAGTCGGTGTAGTGCGGGTTGATTTGAAAAGGGATTAAGTGCAATGCCGAAAAGTTTTGCGGCTCCACAATCGGCATATCGTTGGTGGTGCAAATAGTCGGGCAGGCGAGGTTTGCGCCGGCGCTCCAGCCTGCGTAGGGAATGCCGCTTGTTACGCGGCTGCGGATAGTTCCTGTCAATTCCAATGCCTGAATGTTTTTTAACAGGTGAAAAGTATTCCCGCCGCCGACAACTATTGCCTGCGCTTCTTCCACCGCTTTCCGTGCATCGGCGTGGCGATGGATACTGTCTACTTCGATGCCGGAAGAAGCCAGTTTATTTTGTACCCGTTGTTGGTATTCGTCGTAGGAAAACGTGACGGCAGCGAACGGAAAGAACAATATTTTTGTTACATTCGACGCCTGCAAAAAGCCGGTTATATTCTGCCGGCAGTATTCCAAATAACCTTCCCCGACGTTCGTAGAGTTGCTTATTAAAAGTAGTTTCATTTTTAATTTCTGATTTTTAATTTCTGATTTCTAATTTCTAATTGGCTGGCGCCAGCACCTTTCACCCTTTACCCTTTACCCCTTCACCCTTTACCCTTTCTACCTTTAGCTTTCCAGATGTAATGCCTGTTTGAGTTGTTCTACGACCGGGTAATTACTCCTGAGGTAATTGAATTTTTGGTCGTTTGTGTATAGGAGGTTTTCTTGTTGATCGTGCGGTATAATAAGCAGTTCCAGCGTGATATCATCGTTTTGTAATTCGGCGTTCAGGAAAGCGATTATTTCGGGTTTTATGTTTGTTTCCATCCAGTCTTTTTGTTGTGCATTTGCCGTGAAGCAGGTGATCCGGTGGTTTTCCTGCAAGGCAGGCTTGGCAATATCCAAGTCCAGGGCGGCAGCCAGTCGCGGGTATGTTTCTTTTTTGTGCGCAATAAGCTTTTCCCATGCCGCCAGTAACTGTTCCTGTGAGAAATCTTCATGACGCAAAACCGTTTCGTTTTTTTCTTCTTTTCCGGTTTTGTTATCGGGCGGCAGTTTTATGGAAATGGGGGCGGGCGGCGCCGGCGGAACCGCTGCCGGCGTGGACGGAAGGCTAATATGTGTTTTAGCGCCGGCGTCCGGCTCATTATTTTTTATTTCCGCCGGTTTGTCTTCCGGCGTTTTCTTTTGGGGTGTTTCCTCAGGGGCGGCTACGGGTTCGTCATTTTTTTTTTCGGCGCCGGCATTTGAGAGGCGCAACAGGGCAAGTTCCACATGCAGACGCGGATGTCCGCTGCTCTTGTAGCCCATTTCGCAGGCATTGGCAATGGCGAGCGCTTCGAATAAAAATGCTGCCGGGCATTGCGCCGTTTGTTCGAGGTAATCTTTCTTGAAAGCTTCGCCCGACTCGAATAGCCGGAGCGTAGCCGCATCTTTGCATACCAGTAAATTCCTGAAATGCTCGCTCAGTCCGGCGATAAAGTGCAGGGCGTCGAAACCTTTGGAAAGCACTTCGTCGAACAGCAGCAGGGCGTCGGTGTAGCGGTGTTCCAGCAGGTAGCCGGTAAGCGAGAAATAATATTTGTAATCGACGACATGCAGGTTTTTAATAATCGCGTCGTAGGTGATATTATCACCGCAAAAAACGACTGCCTGGTCGAAGAGCGAAAGCGCGTCGCGCATGGCGCCGTCGGCTTTCTGGGCGATGATATTGAGGGCGGCGTCTTCGACGGCAATGGCTTCTTTCTGCGCAATATTTTTCAGGTAGCCGACCATGTGGTCGATGCTGATGCGGTTGAAATCGTATATCTGGCAACGGGAGAGAATGGTCGGTATGATTTTATGCTTTTCCGTCGTCGCCAAGATAAAAATAGCATGCGCCGGCGGTTCTTCCAGTGTTTTCAGGAAAGCGTTGAATGCCGCTGACGACAACATGTGCACTTCGTCGATGATATATACGCTGTATTTCCCTACTTGCGGCGGTACGCGCACCTGGTCGGTCAATGTGCGGATGTCGTCCACCGAATTGTTGGACGCCGCATCCAGCTCGTGGATACTGTATGAGCGACCTTCCGCAAACGACTGGCATGACTCGCAAACGCCACAGGCTTCGAGGTCGGCGGCAGGCTGCAGGCAGTTGATTGTTTTTGCGAAGATACGTGCGCACGTTGTTTTGCCTACGCCGCGCGGTCCGCAAAACAAATAAGCATGCGCCAGCTGTTTCCGCCGGATAGCGTTTTTCAGCGTAGTGGCTATGGCGTCCTGTCCCACCACCGACTCAAAAGTTACGGGGCGGTATTTCCGTGCTGATACAATAAATTGTTCCATTTAAATAGTCTTTTTTAGTAGAACAAATATACTACTTTTTTTTAAGTTGAAAGTTGAAAGCTGAGAGTTGAAAGTTGAAAGCTGCGGCAAGCGCAGTGGTTTATTCCCCTTTAATTGGAAAAGTCCCTGCTTTTTTAGTTGAAAGTGGATAGTTGAAAGTTGAAAGCTGCGGCAAGCGCAGTGGTTTATTCCCCTTTAATTGGAAAAGTCCCTGCTTTTTTAGTTGAAAGTGGATAGTTGAAAGTTGAAA